>NZ_CEYOSI010000146.1:0-9005 GCF_982879505.1 Candidatus Desulfolinea nitratireducens | reverse complement strand
CTGATGATGGCTGGTGTTGTACCTGAAGAAAATTAATTAAAATCCTTTGAAAAAGAGAAAACTCGGTTTTTTGGATTACACTTAAGCGTCCTGAAAACCGGGTTTTCGTATTTAATATTATTTAACAATACTAGAAAACTTTCTAAACAACTTCTACATATTTTTTTATGCTTTTGGCAAATATCCAAAACAGGAAAATAAAATGACAAAAAAATTTACCTATTCAGTTGTGGCCCCAATTTATAACGAGATCGGAATCGTGGATGAATTTTGCAAACGTATTACGGATGTGATGGACTCTACCGGAGAGGAATGGGAACTCGTCCTCGTGGACGATGGCTCATCCGATGGTTCAACCGAACGTATCCGTGAGCTTGCTTCCGTTAATAAAAATATCCGCCCGGTGATCTTTGCCCGCAACTTCGGCCATCAAATTGCGGTCACGGCTGGCCTGGATTATGCGCGTGGTGAGGCCGTCACAATTATCGACGCCGATCTACAGGACCCACCCGAAGTTATTCTTGACTTGATCGAAAAATGGCGTGAAGGTTATCAGGTTGTTTTTGCGGTCCGTGCCGAGCGGGAAGGGGAGTCCTGGTTTAAAAAATTTACCGCATCCTTGTTCTATCGAATTATCTTTCGGATCACCGATGTAAAAATCCCCCTTGATACCGGTGATTTCCGCCTGCTTGATCGCAAGGTTGTGGATGTGATGAATTCCATGCGAGAACGGCATCGCTTCTTGCGAGGAATGTCAGCCTGGATCGGATTCAAACAGGTTGGCGTGGAATATAAACGTGCCGCTCGATTTGCAGGTGAGACCAAATATCCCTTTAATAAGATGCTCAAGCTTGCCCTCAACGCGGTGACGGGGTTTTCCTACTTCCCCTTGCAGGTTGCCAGCTATTTCGGTTTCGCCTCTGCTGGTCTGGCAATAATCGCCATTCCGGTTGTTGCCATATTGCGGATGACAGGTACCCAATTCTTCGGCGGGCAAGCCACCACGCTGATCGCCGTTCTCTTTCTCGGTGGGGTACAACTCATCTCATTGGGAATTTTGGGAGAGTATATTGGCCGTCTCTATGACGAAGCCAAAGGACGCCCGCTCTATATTGTCAGCGAGGCGCCAGAAGACGAGTAATGTAAATTTCAGGAGGAATTACATTGGAAACTAATAATTTTAGCTCAATGCAAGAACTTGTAAGTTATCTTTCTGTTCTTGAAGATCGCATTAGGTCTATAGAAACAGAAAACAGGGAACTCAAAAAGGTTGTTAATGGATTTAGCAGAGAAGGTTTGGTTACAAGCCATCAGGGATTAGACAAATTGCCAAACACGAACTTGCTAAACCTAAACTTTTTTCCAAGGGCATTTGCTGTTTGGGGACATTTTTTTGTTTCCAACCTCATAATTGGTCTAATTCTTTCGTGTATTTACTTTCTGATAGTATCAGTGTTGTTGGGGAATGTTCTTGGTAATATTCAGTTCTAAAAATAGAATAACAAGACGAAAAATGTTAGACTCGCAAATTTTAAAAACCTGACTTTGTGGGTAAGATTTGACAACACCCTCAATCTATGATAAAAATCGCTCCAACAACTTATAGTTAATAGCTGTGAAGAGGAATAGTAAACACTGATACGGCGCCCCAGTGAATTGGGAAGAAGTGTGAACCCAGTACGTACGCCAGTGTTGAATGGGCCTCAGAGCTGCAGAGCGAACGCTCCACTTGGAGCAACTAGCTTGCGCCGGAAATGCCACCGTTATCAGGCAAAGGGTATAAGTCTGTAACCAACCAGACCGTACCCCACTGAGTGAGGCTGGCTTTTTCCCCGTTGCAACATCAACGGGATTTTTCTTTAATTGATAAAGCATATCAGCCTAACCAGGGTGGCACCACGGGAGTCTGCTCTCGTCCCTCGGACGAATGCAGGCTTTTTAATTTAAAGGATATCAAATGAAATCAACTATCAAAGATACAACCATACCCATCGTGCGTGAATTATCTGCCGATCTCGAAACTCCGATTTCGGTCTATCTGAAATTAGCCGGCAAAGGTCCCTCCTTTTTACTTGAAAGCGTGACTGGTGGTGAACATGTTGCCCGCTACTCCTTTTTGGGGACGGATTTGCGCGACGCATTCATTTTGAAGGATAACCAATGGGCGATTCACACCCCTCAGGGTGTTGACATGCTACCGCTTGAAGAGGAACAGACTCCATTGCAGATTCTCCGCGATCATTTGGGGCTGAATACCAGCCCCAAGAATCCCGATCTGCCACGCTTCTCGGGAGGCTTGGTAGGCTACCTTGGTTTTGAGACGGTTCAATATTTCGAACCCACCCTACCCCTTCTTCCCCACCCAGATCTGCCCGAAGCGATATTCCTTTTGGCCGATACTGTGATTGCCTTTGACCACGCCTATGGCAAAATGTTGCTGATTGCCACAGCGCATAGTGAGGGTGAGATCCCGGCCGCAGAGGCCCGTCTTGATGATCTTGAAGCTCGCCTGGACAACCCTGTCCCCGATACCAACGGACACAATCCGGATATACAACCTGGTGAATTGCAATCGAATCTCACCTTTGATGAATTCTGCCAGGCAGTGGTAAAGGCTAAAGAACATATTGCTGCTGGCGATATTTTCCAGGTTGTTCTTTCGCAACAACTGAGCCGAACGACCTCTGCCAGCCCCTTTGAAATCTATCGTTCCTTGCGGCGGATCAACCCCTCGCCCTATATGTTTTTCTTCGATTTTGCCGATCTGACAGAAGACGAACCTCTCTACTTAATTGGGGCCTCGCCGGAAATTCATGTTCGTCTGGAAGATGGTCTGGCCTCCCTGCGTCCCATCGCCGGTACCCGTCCACGTGGTGCGACACCTGAGGAAGATCAGGATCTGGCTGATGAATTACTCTCTGACCCCAAGGAACGAGCTGAGCATGTCATGCTTGTGGATTTGGGACGAAATGATCTCGGTCGCGTTTGTGAATACGGTACGGTCAAGGTCCCCGAGCAATTGATCATCGAACGTTATTCCCATGTCATGCATATCGTCTCGCATGTTGAGGGTCAAATTCGCCCTGAATTCGACGCCTTCGATTTGTTGCAGGCAACTTTCCCTGCCGGAACGGTCAGTGGTGCGCCCAAAGTGCGGGCGATGGAGCTGATCCACAAACTCGAAAACCAACCGCGTGGCGTGTACGCTGGAGCCGTTGGCTATATCTCCTATGATGGGTCATCCGATACCTGTATCGCCATCCGCACAATGGTGATGCGAGGACAAGAGATCAGTGTGCAAGCTGGGGCCGGGATCGTCGCCGACTCGGTGCCTGCCAATGAATACCAGGAAGCCATTAATAAGGCCAAAGCCCTGTTCGCCGCAGTAGAAAATGCCGAAGGTCTTAATTAAGGAGCAATTATGCTTGTGATTATCGATAACTACGATTCATTTACCTATAATCTGGCCCAATACTTTGGTGAATTAGGTACCGAAGTGCAGGTCTTTCGCAACGACAAGATCACTCCTGAGGAAGTTGAGGCCCTCCAACCTTCTCATATTGTCATTTCTCCGGGACCTGGTGATCCTTCGGATGCGGGAATTTCCCGTGATCTAATTCGCCAATTGGGTCCGAAAATTCCCACCTTGGGCGTTTGCCTGGGACACCAATGTATTGGTGAGGTCTTTGGCGGAAAGGTTGTCCGCGCTCCCCGATTAATGCATGGGAAAACCTCACCCATCCATCACAAGGATGATCCGCTCTTCGCCGGTGTTCCGGAACCGTTCCATGCAACGCGTTACCATTCGTTGATCGTGGAACAGGAAAGCTTTCCGGATTCTTTGACCGTAACCGCTCGCACCCCTGAGGGGGAAGTGATGGCTCTGCGTCATAAGGAATATCCAATCGTGGGTGTTCAATTTCACCCTGAGTCGATCTTTACGCCTCATGGCAAACAAATTCTGAAAAATTTTCTAACCAACGGAAATGGTGAAATCAAACCCACGCGAATAAATATTGAAAATACGACCAAACCTGTGGCGGTGGGCAACGGCGTGGAGATTGGCGGGAATGCGGCTGTGCTGATGGCAGGGCCATGCTCTGTAGAAAGCTATGAGCAGACTCGGGCCTCTGCCAGGGCGCTCCATGCTCAAGGGTTAAAGATATTACGAGGTGGAGCCTATAAACCGCGTACATCCCCCCATAGTTTTCAGGGGCTGGGTGTTGAGGGGCTTGAAATCTTGCGAGCTGTGGCTGATGAGTTTGATCTGCTGGTTATCACAGAAGCGATATCCGTTGAGCAAATACCAAAGGTCGTTGAATATGCCGATATCATCCAGATTGGCAGCCGAAATATGCAGAACTACCCGCTCCTGTGGGCGGTAGGGGATTGCGATAAACCGGTCTTGCTCAAGCGCGGATTTATGTCTACCATCGCAGAGTGGATGGCCTCAGTGGAGCATATTACCAGCCGCGGTAATGAGAAGATCATTCTCTGTGAACGTGGCATCCGCACCTTTGAGACAGCCACGCGTAATACCCTTGATACCAGTGCGATTTCATTGCTCAAGCAAACTACACCCTTCCCGGTCATCGGCGATCCCAGCCATGCTACCGGGCGTGCGGATCTGGTCCTCCCTGCGGCCCGTGCTGCCATGGCTGCCGGAGCAGATGGCTTGATCGTGGAGTTCCATCCCAATCCGGTTGAAGCCCTCTCCGATGCAGATCAGGCTTTACCACTGGAAACTCTGGGAGATTTTACGGATGAAATCCGCAATCTGGCAAAAATTTTTGGCAGGAATGTCATTTAAAAAGATAAAGGCAGGTGCAAACCTGAGTCATATTTCAAAATTTTGGAGGTCGATATGCTAAAACCCTATATAGAAAAAGTGATCAATCATCAAAACCTTAGTATTGAAGAAGCCGAAACTGCCATGGGAATCATCATGGATGGGCAGGCTACAGATGCCCAAATTGGCAGCTATCTAACCGGGCTGCGGATGAAAGGGGAAACGGTTGAAGAGATCACTGGCAGCGCCCGTTCCATGCGGGAACACGCCGCTCTTGTGCCCCTCAAGACGAAGGCCGAAAGCCTGCTAGATATTGTTGGAACCGGTGGCGATGGCGCGCATACCTTTAATATTTCCACGACCGCAGCTTTTCTTATTGCAGGGACAGGACGTAAGGTTGCCAAACATGGTAATCGGGCTGCGTCTTCCAAATGTGGCAGCGCCGATGTGCTGGCCGAACTGGGGGTCAACCTTGATCTGACTCCTGAGCAAGTCGGCCAGTGTATAGATGAAGTCGGAATAGGCTTCTTATTTGCTCCGAAATTTCACCCGGCCATGAAGCACGCCATTGGTCCACGCCGCGAAATGGGGCAGCGGACCATCTTCAATATCCTCGGTCCGCTTACAAATCCGGCAGGAGCGACCCACCAGCTCATCGGTGTATTTGATCCTGATCTCACCCAGCCGATGGCCGAGGTGCTTGGCGAGTTGGGCGGAAAGGCTGCCCTTGTCGTTCATGGTCACGGCGGGCTGGATGAATTGACCACCGATGGTCCTAATCGGGTCAGCCACCTCAAAGATGGGAGCGTGAAGACCTACGAGTTGGATGCCTCCAATTTTGGCCTGAGACAAGCAACAAAAGACGATTTGCGAGGTGGCGATCCAGAAATAAATGCCCGGATGATGCGAGATATTCTAACTGGAAAAGATGACAGTCCTCGCAAAGATGTTGTGATCTTCAATGCTGCGGCTGCTCTGGCCGCTGATGATGGGGATTTTTTCTCTGCTATTTCTGAAGTTCAACAAACCCTTGAGAGTGGAGAAGCGCTTAATAAGCTGGATCAGCTGATTGAACGGAGCCAGTCTTTCGGATGAGCATCCTTGACGAGATCTTTGCGCATAAACGAATAGAAGTTGCCAAAACAAAGCGGAAGATTTCGACTGTGGATTTGGAATCTGCGATCAAATATCTTCCACCACCTGTGGCATTTGCCACCGCCCTCAAGGACGTCGCGAACGTGACCCCACGCTTGATTGCCGAAGTCAAATATCGCTCGCCCTCCAAAGGGATTTTGTGTCCCGATTTCGACCCTTTGAATTTGGCGCGAATTTATGCAGAAAATGGTGTTGCCGCTATATCAGTTCTCACGGATGAGAAATACTTCGGCGGTTCTCTGGAGTATCTCAAAAGCATTGCCAACCTGGGCTTGGGATTACCGCTGTTACGCAAGGACTTTATTTTTGATCCCTACCAATTGATCGAAGCAAGAGAAGCAGGCGCCAGCGCCATATTATTAATTGTGGCGATGCTTGGTTCAACTCAATTAAGTGAATTATTGTCCGTGGCGAAAGAAATTGATCTGGGAGCCTTGGTAGAAACGCATACCCGTGAAGAAGTGGAACAGGCGCTCGAAGCTGGTGCTCATGTAATTGGCGTCAATAATCGTGATCTGCATACCTTCAATGTCAGTCTTGAGACCTCTTTGGAATTGCGCCCGTTGATTCCCGAGAATGTTGTCATGGTCGCAGAGAGTGGTATCCACACCCAAGAGGATGTTTCGCGGCTTTCTGCCGCAGGTGTGGACGTCATGCTGATCGGAGAAAGTTTGGTCACAGCCTTGGATATTGGCGCGAAAGTAAGGGAATTTACAACATGATCGTGAAAATATGTGGGATCAAGAAAATAGAAGATGCCATCACGGCCATTGATGCTGGCGCTGAACTATTGGGGTTCAATTTTTACCCTCAAAGTTCCCGCTATATAACGCCAAAAGATTGCGCTCAAATCATTGCTGCCCTTAAGGATGGTGGTAAGGAAGCCATTCATGTTGGCGTATTTGTAAACGAAACATCAGATAATGTATCCTCCATTATCGAGCAATGCAATTTAGATCTTGTCCAATTATGCGGAAAGGAATCCAAAGAGGAAATGAGCACACTAGGGCAACTTGCCTTCAAAGCTGTGGGGCCAAAATCTATACCGGAGGGGGATGCTTTGATGAGACGCTTTGCACGGCAAAATGCTCCGACGATTCTTGTGGATGCTTATAAAAAAGGGGCTTATGGTGGCACAGGTGAAATCGGGGATTGGGCTATTGCCCGGCATCTGGCAAGGCAGGCCCCTATCTTGCTGGCGGGAGGGCTCAACCCGGAAAATGTGTCTGAAGCGGTTGCGGCGGTAAATCCATGGGGGGTAGATGTGGCTTCTGGCGTGGAATCAAGCCCCGGGGTCAAGGATGCCTCCAAAATATTCGCTTTTATTAAGGCTGCGAAATCTGGTAAAGAAAAAGAGGTAACCGATGTCAGATGAGATTAAAAATCCAAAAAAAAAACTCCCCTCAAAATTTGGAAATTACGGCGGGCAATTCGTCCCTGAAACATTGGTGCCTGCATTGGCTGAGTTGGAAGCGGCTTATTTGCGCTATAGTGACGATCCCCAATTTCAGAAAGAGTTTGCCCATTTGCTGAGTACCTACGTTGGACGCCCAACACCGCTGACATTTGCGGCGCGTTTGACTGAGCAATGTGGTGGGGCCAAAATATATTTGAAACGGGAAGATTTAGCGCATTCAGGTGCCCATAAGATCAACAATGCCCTGGGACAGGCGCTACTGGCAAAGCGGATGGGCAAGCAGCGCGTTATCGCAGAAACTGGAGCAGGACAGCACGGGGTCGCCTCAGCGACAGCCTGCGCGCTCCTGGGCCTGGACTGTGTTGTTTACATGGGTACGGTTGATATGGCTCGCCAGGCCCCCAATGTGCAACGGATGAAATTGCTCGGAGCTGAAGTGCGTGGCGTGGAAAGTGGGTCAAAAACACTGAAAGATGCGATCAACGAAGCCATTCGGGATTGGGTGACCAATGTGAACGATACCTATTATTTGCTTGGCTCAGCGTTGGGGCCACATCCTTACCCAACGATGGTCCGTGATTTTCAGTCTGTAATTGGGCGAGAGGCCAAAGTTCAGATCATGGAAGCCGAGGGTCAATTACCAAATACCATCATCGCTTGTGTGGGTGGCGGCTCAAATGCGATCGGGATTTTTCACGAATTTGTGGATGATGAAGATGTGGACCTGATTGGCGTGGAGGCTGGAGGAACCGGGATCGAAAATGGTCAGCACGCCGCTCGCTTTGCCGACCCCCAAATGGGGCGCCCAGGGGTTCTCCACGGTTGTTATACCTTTGTTTTACAGGACGCAGATGGACAAATCGCATTGACCCATTCGATCAGCGCCGGACTGGATTATGCGGCAGTTGGCCCGGAACATACCCGCTTACGTGAATTGGAAAGGGCTGCTTATACCTACGCCACAGATGATGAGGCCTTGGAGGCTTTTCAGACCCTTAGTCGTCTTGAAGGCATATTGCCAGCGCTGGAATCATCCCATGCAGTTGCTGAAGCCGTGAAACGAGCAGCCAAAATGCCAAAAGACAGCGTGCTGATCGTCAATCTCTCTGGGCGCGGCGATAAAGATCTGGATACGGTCCTTCAGGTTTTGGGAATGGAGAATTAACCATGGCAGAAGCCAAGAGAATAAGGGATGTCTTTGGTAAAGGTCGAGCAGCCCTGATGCCCTACTTCACGGTTGGATATCCTGATTATGAAATTTCGTTAAATGTGATCGAAGCCTGTGTGGAGGCGGGAGCTGATCTGATGGAGCTGGGGATGTCTTTCTCAGATCCGCTGGCGGATGGCCCGACAATTCAGCACAGTACACAGGTGGCGTTGGAAAATGGCATCACTGTAAAGCACTGTCTGAATGCCGTGGCTGATCTGCGAAGCCGAGGGATTGAAATTCCCTTGCTCTTGATGGGATATATCAATCCCATCTTGGCGTATGGCTTGGAAAAGTTTGTGCGGGATGCAGCGAGGGCAGGAGCAAGTGGATTTATCGTTCCCGATCTGCCACCTGATGAAGCTGGAGAAATGAGATCTTTGTGCAAGCATTATGACCTGGATATGGTCTTTCTTTTAGCCCCGAACAGTTCTGAT
>NZ_CEYOSI010000145.1:4402-9042 GCF_982879505.1 Candidatus Desulfolinea nitratireducens | reverse complement strand
CCCAGAGTCCCATCCAAAAACTTCCCCAAAATCATAAAAACATATTTGCTAATTTAAAGGAGTTTCGAATGTCTGATTTCTCATTCTCAAATATTATTAAGGATAAGCCAGGTTGGTATCGTGGTGATTTTCACGTCCACTCCACCTGTTCTGACGGGGATTACCCTATTGGAACAGTAACCCGTATCGCCGAAGCTGAAGGGCTGGATTTTTTCGCCATCACCGACCACAATACGATCGAAGCCTTCAAATCGCTGGAAGAGGATCTTAATACGCTCGTGATTCCTGGCCTCGAAGTGTCCTTTCGTCTGGGGCACTTTAACCTCTTTGGACTACATGGTTGGGAAGATTGGATGGAAGGAATCGTGGAGATTGTTCCTTCCAAGCTGGATGATGGCGATGATGCAGATGTCGCCGCGCTGCTGGAGCAGCTTACGTCGGATGGGTTGATCACGTCAATCAACCATCCCTGCCTGCCTCCCTGGGCATGGGAATTCGGATCGACAGATCTTCGATATTTACACTGCCTTGAGATCTGGAACGACCTCTACTGGCCTGGCAACGTAACCGGCAATCCAGATGCAGTCAAAATGTGGATATCATGGCTGAATGCCGGTCATCGGATTACAGGCATCGGTGGTAGTGATTATCATTATCCGCCCAGAACTGAGCATGGGCTGCCTGGAGAGAGGTTGGGGATGCCTACCACTTATGTATATGCCAGAGAGTTATCGACTGATGGAATATTGGAAGGAATAAAACAGGGTCGTGCTTATGTAACCAAAGGTCCTAAAGTGACATTCCTGGCCAGTCTGGATGGATCAGACTATATGATCGGTGATGACATGGGGGAACAAAGCGGTGATATTGAATTTTCTGCTACCGTAACGAATAAACCTGCCGGGATTAAGGTTCAGCTTATCAAGTGTGGTGAGGTGATTGCAGAAAAACAACTCGATGGTGAAGCAACCGATGTAAAATTCGCTGATAGGGTTAATTCAAAAGCATCCGTATGGTACAGTCTCTTTATTACCGACCTGGAAGGGGATGTTTTAGCGATCACTAACCCAATCTATGTTGGCCCTCTTCGAAAGCCAAAACTCAACCTCTACTCAGATTTCTACCCTGGCTAGATCATCACAATAAATTTCATTGAAAGCCCCGAAAATTCTTATGAAACCACCAACGAGTCGTGAAAATAGGACTCGTTGGTGGTTTCATCGCGCCCTTATCACGTTGATAGGCCCATCGGCCATAAGGTCTGGATTGTAGATAATCCTGACAGGATTTCTAATGGATGCGGACGCCCTGTTTCTTCAGAGCGCTCTGGACCCTGCTGATATCCACAGCGGCTGTAGTGACGCCATCCTTGAGGGAAAGTGCTGCAGCAACCCCTGCACCCTGACCGGTGACTACACAAGCCATCATATTGCGCATGGCACCATGCGATATCTGGTCCCCGGATGTACAGCGTCCTGCAACCAACAAGTTGTCGATATTTTGCGGAACAATGACCCCATAGGGAACCTGAAAATATCGTCCCGTGGTGGGCAAAATCAGCAGACGATGGCCATCGATGAATTCCGGGAAAATGCCGATCGAGTCTTCAAATTTCGCCTGGTTGCGGACATCATGCCCGGTCAGGGATGTCCTCCCAATTATTTTCCTCGAATCTCGAGTTCCCAAGGTCATACCAAAGGTCCGGAGATAGGCATTCTCGAATCCCGGGGTGTATCGCCTTAGCGCTTCAATCGCCAGCATGGCCTGGTGGCGGCCTTCAATTTCTGCCTTGGTCAGATCCCAAACATCCGTGCAGTCATAACCGAACATGTAGATCAAATTCATGCCAAGGTTTTCACCCGTATCTGTGACCAGACCCACTGATCCGGCGATACTCTTCATATCCTTGGGGATCAGCCCATCTTCACGCGCCCGTTTGAAAGGTTCATCAAGGAAATACGTGGGCATATCATCTTCCTTACCGGAAGTCTCCATAGCCCAATTATCACTCCAATCTTTATATGTTTTGGGATTCTCCTTTAAATAATCGTAGAAACGGGCCTTTTCCACATTAGAACAAGAGAACATGACCGTGACTCCCATCATCTCATCGACGGGCGTTTTATGAATGGGGGCACCGGATAAATGGGCGATATCCGCATCGCCAGTGGCATCAATCACTCGCCGGGCAAGGATGGCCTGCCGTCCGGATTTGCTTTCTGTGATAATCCCATTGATGGTGTTGCCATCCATCAATGTCTCGACCGCTAAACAATGTAACAATGGGACAATACTGGCTTCCTGTATCATGCGGTCAGCCACAACTTTGAAAAGGTCCGGCTGGATCAAGGTAACACGCGGATGCATTGGTTCATACCAGGCATTGCTGAGTTCTACGGCTCTTCTTTCGAACTCGATGCCGATACCTTCTACATCGGTGGTACCCTCATGACGGTACCAGGACATACTTCCGACGCCAACCTGGGTGAGGACACCCCCAAAACAGCCATAACGCTCAACAAGCATTGTGCTTACGCCCTCTCGGGCGGCGCTCAGCGCGGCCGCAAGTCCCGCCGGGCCGCTCCCTATAACCAGCACATCAGTTTCGGCCATGACTGGCACCACTCTAGACACCTCTTTTATCTGTTTCATTGCTGCTTCTCCTTGGATAATAGAAGGCAGGATGTGATCGCCTTACCTCATAATCGTTTGGATGACCTCACCCGGACATTTGGCCAGTACAACATGGGGCCAAATCACTGTCAGTTGGGGGGCTGGGCATGACGCCGGAGGTAGGTCTCCATAGATGAAATGTGTTTTGTAAAACAATTCTAGATATGCGAATTCTCCAGGATAGAGGGGAACAAAATCACACTTGAGCATAATTGGCAGCCAGACAGGCAGACTCAAGATGTTCGATCATTGGCGACTGTTCTTCTAGAATTACGATTTGAGGGATTGTTCTGGTATTATACTGCTGCCCCGTTCATCAGCGATGTGGCAGTGTACCAGATGTCCGGGACGGATTTCCCGCGTCTCAGGCACTTCACGAATACAGACATCGATTGCTAAGGGGCAACGAGGATGAAACACACAACCAGACGGCGGATCTGCCGGGCTTGGCGGCTCACCTATCAAGATAAACCGTTTTCTTTTTCGCTCCAGCCTGGGGTTTGGAATGGGGACAGCCGAATTGAGGGATTGGGTATATGGATGCAGCGGGGAGTCGAAAAGCGACTCGCGGTCCGTCAACTCCATAATCCTGCCTAAGTACATGACTGCGATACGGTGTGAGATATGCTTCACCATGCTCAAGTCGTGAGCAATAAAGAGATAAGCCAATCCAAGTTGTTCCTGCATATCTTGCATTAGATTCACGACTTGCGCCTGGATCGAGACGTCCAGGGCCGAAATGGGCTCATCGCAAACGATGAAGTCAGGATCGAGGGCCAGGGCGCGTGCAATGCCGATCCGCTGGCGTTGTCCACCTGAGAACTCATGGGGGAAACGTTTTGCATAGGCGGGATCCATCCCTACCAATTCAAGCAGTTCGGAAACGCGATCCGCAAGTTCAGCTGATCCTTTTTTAGCCGTATTATGAATGAGCATCGGTTCGCTGATGATTTTTCCCACAGAATGGCGCGGGTTAAGCGAGGCATAGGGGTCCTGAAAGATCATTTGCATACGGGGGCGCAGCTTACGCAGTTGATCCGCATCCAGAGCTGTCAGATCATGATCTTCAATGAAGACCTGCCCGGCGGTTGGTTTTTGCAGCTGCAGGATGGCGCGTGCAGCGGTTGATTTCCCGCAACCGCTCTCCCCTACCAGCCCTAGTGTTTCACCCTGGTGGATGTCAAAGGAAATGCCATCCACAGCTTTCACCACCCCAATCTTGCGGCTGATAATCAAGCCACCCATGATCGGAAAATGCTTCTTTAAGTCTCTAACACGAATTAATAAACCATTTTCAGACATCACGCGGTCCTGCCTTCTCTAGATCGTAAAAACATGCCACCTTGTGTTTTTCACCAACTGAAATCAGTGGTGGGATTTTTTCCCAACAACGCTCGAATGCATAATCGCAGCGCCAGGCAAACGGGCAATGTACGAGCGGTTGGAGCATGTCTGGTGGAGCGCCCGGGATGCATTCCAAGCGATCTGATGCTACCGAATCAAGTCGCGGCAAAGCGCAGAGCAACCCGGTTGTGTAAGGATGCCGCGGGTTATCATAAAGATCGTCCACCAATGCAACTTCTACCGGACGGCCGCCGTACATCACCAGCACCCGGTCCGCGATCCCAGCGACAACACCAAGGTCATGCGTAATCCAGATGATCGACACATCAAGGTCCTGACGAAGCTGCTTAAAGAGATCGACGATCTGAGCTTGCACGGTGACGTCCAGCGCCGTGGTAGGTTCATCAGCGATTACAATTTTTGGCGTACAAGCAATAGCGATGGCAATCACTACCCGTTGGCGCATGCCCCCTGAGAACTCGAACGGGTAATTCTTCACCCGCAGCTCGGGATCCGGGATGCCTACATGACCGAGCAGTCTGATCGCTCGCTCCAGGGCTTCTTCTTTGGGGAGGCCCTTATGGCGGGTGAGGATCTCGGAAACCTGCTCGCCGATCGGGAGG
>NZ_CEYOSI010000145.1:0-4392 GCF_982879505.1 Candidatus Desulfolinea nitratireducens | reverse complement strand
GGATCCTGGAACACAAATCCGATCTGGCCGCCGCGGATATTGCGCAATTCCTCGCGTGACATCTGAAGCAGGTCCATTTCGGTGAACTCTTCATCAGGTTTTACAGCTTCGCCGCGCAAATATTTGAGCTCCAGTTCACTCATTTTGAGCAGATCACGCTCACCATTAGCGCCGTAGTAGAGGGCGCTTCCCCCCGTGACCTTACCCGGCGGGACAGGGATCAGGCCAAGCAGCGACATCACCGTCACACTCTTCCCGCTGCCGCTCTCGCCGACAATGGCGAGGGTCTCCCCTTCCTCAAGTGTGAAGGAGACCCCATTGACGGCATTGACCACACCATCCAGGGTGTGAAAATGTACATGTAGATCACGAACATCAAGAATTGGCGGCATGTTCAGTCCTTACCTTTCGGTACGCCGCAAGCGTGGGTCCATCACGTCCCGCAGCCAATCGCCCAGCAGGTTCATCGAAAGGGACGTGATCATGATCGCAAACCCCGGGAAAGCGGCGATCCATGGGGAAGTTGTCAAGTATTTTCGTCCGGCTGAGAGCATATTGCCCCAGCTGGGGACGCTGGGTGGGACACTTAGCCCCAGGAAGCCCAGCCCGGCTTCATAGAAGATCATGCCCGACATCTCAAATGTGGCCACCGTGATCAGAGGACCGATCAAGTTAGGCAGGATGTGGTCGAAAAGTATCCGCCAGCGACCGGCACCAACACTGATGGCAGATTCAACATATCCGCTTTCGCGAATCCGCAATACCTCGCCACGCGTGACGCGCGCAAAGATCGGCATGTCGGTAAATCCAAAGATAAGGATGACGTTGATCAAACTTCTGCCGAGGATCGAGGCGATCACCACCACGAACAATAGATACGGAAGTGCAAGGATCAGGTTGATGCCCCCCATGATGATATTGTCCACCCGCCCCCCGACAAAGCCGGCGATTGCGCCTACGAGCATGCCTAAACTCCCTGCGATCAGCACACCCAGAAATCCGACCGCCAGCGAAACGCGTGTGCCAAAGATGATGCGGCTGAGCAGATCGCGCCCAAGGTTATCGGTCCCAAGCGGGAATTCCCAGGTGCCTTCAGCGGTCCAGGCAGGTGGGGTTTTAGCCATGCGTAAGTTTTGCTGCTCGGGATCATGGGGTGCGATTTGGGGCGCAAAAACCGCAGTTAGCACCAGCACGATAAAGATGGTGAGCCCGATAACTCCCGATTTATCGCGTTGTAATAGCTTGCGGCCGTAAGCGAGGCGCGCCCGCCAGCCGCGTTCTTCATCTACTTGCAGACCAGTGCCGCGCTCGGGGTTCATTTCAGGTGCCAGGTCAGTCATTGTATCGAATCCTTGGGTCGATGAACGCATAAGCCACATCTGTGAGCAGGCTCATCAACACAACCACCACACTGGTAAACACGGCGATCGCCTGGATCAGAGGGTAGTCGCGCCAACCAATCGCCTGCTGGACAAGCTGTCCCATTCCGGGCCAGGCGAATATCGTTTCGATGTAGATTGAACCGCCCAGGCTGTAGCCGAAAGACACACCAATCACGCTCACCAGGGGGATTAAGACATTTCTCAGTACGTGTTTGATATAAATCGTTTTGGGAAGCAAGCCCTTGCTGCGGGCGGTGCGTATATAGTCTTCACCGCGAATCTCCATCGTCGCTGAGCGGGTGAGGCGCACAAGGGCGCCCATGCCGCCAAATCCCATCACAAAGCCCGGCAAGATGATCGATTTTATGCTGTCACGACCAAAAGATGGAAACCATCCCAGATCAACAGCAAAAAAGAATATCATCAATAAGGCCAGCCAGAAACTTGGTGTGCTCTGACCCAGCAGACCCAGGAAACGGCCCAACGAGTCGATCCAGGTTCCCGGACGAAAGCCTCCGATCAACCCCAGTGGAATGGCCACGACGATCGCCATGATCATCCCTGCGCCTGCCAACTCCAGCGTCGCCGGTAAACGGTGTACGACCATCGGCATCGCCGGTTCCTTGAAATGCAGGGAATTGCCGAAATCACCCACTAACGCGCCGCCCATAAAATCCGCCAGTTGAACCAAGAGCGGTCGATTAAACCCCATCATGTTCCGGAATTCTTCCCGATATTCTTCGCTCGCTTCGCGCGGAACCATCAGGTTGACCGGATCACCGGCGATGCGCACCATAAAGAAAACCAGCACCAGGACCCCAAAAAGTATTAGTACTGCCTGGAGTAAACGCGATAGCAAATATTTCTGCACAAGGCCATCCTTTCCGGTATGAGCTGTTTAACAGTGCGGGGATAGACTTCGTTGCCCATCCCCAAGCGTACAAGATATTGATACAGCGGACAACCAAGCGGTTGAAATAATGGACCCCTGATCCACTTCGATCAGGGGTCACATATTGTTTCGATTACTCCCCGGCAACCCATGTGTAGAACAAGTTGTAGTCCTCGGCCGAACGTGGCCGGTAGTCCTGGACTCGGGAGTTGATCGCCTCAAAAGCATTCGGCGAGTAGAGATAGATGAACGGCGGGTTCTCGCGCATGTACACCTGGAGTTCGCCGTAAAGATCGGCGCGTGCCTGGGTATCCATTTCGGTATTGATCTGAGCCATGAAATCATCGATCACAGGGTCAGACCACGCCGAGTAGCTGGCATCCCAGCCGCCAAGGGCACCCTCTAGCCGGTTGATTGACTCACCAAGGGTTGAAGACCAGCTGTCCCCGAAGATCGGCGGCAGTGCCTTCGTTGCTTCCAGGTCCCAGTACTGGCCAGACTCCATGAGGTCGAGGTTGGTCTCGATTCCGACTTCACGCAGGTAACCCTGGACCGCCTCGCAAACCTGCTCAAAGTTTGTGTAGGCACCGGCGGGGCAGGCGAAGTCCATCTCGAAGCCATCCGGATAGCCAGCATCGGCGAGCAACGTCAGGGCTTTATCTGGGTCATAGCCAAACGGATCAGCGTTGTCAAAGCCCAGGTTTCCGGGGGTAACAAAACCAACTGCGGGGGTAGCAAAGCCATCGAACAGCGCATCGATGATCGCGTCGACATCCACCGCATAGTTCATGGCGAGGCGGACATTGGGGTCCATTGTGGGCTGATCAAGGCCACTCGTCAGGTTATTGAAGGCAATGTAATAAACGCGGTCGACGGGATAGCGAATGACTTGCACATTCGTAGCGCCGAGCAGGCTCTGCGCTTCCTCCGAGCTCAGTCGCTGCACGATGTCAACCTCACCCGTTTGAATGGCTGCCACGCGGGTGGCCGATTCGGGGATCGGGCGGAAGATCAAGTTCTCTACTTTAGGATAGCCTTCTTGCCAGTAATTGGGATTAGCTGCCAAGGTGATATGATCGCCTTTTTCCCACTCGACGAGCATGAAGGGGCCGGTGCCGATCGGGTGGGCGACAAATGCTTCCTCACCCACCTCTGCGTGATAACCGGCAGGCTGAATTAAGGTGGTGGCCATCATTCTCAAGAATAGCGGATCGGGAGCCTCGGTTGTCATTTCAACCGTGTAATCGTCAACCTTGGTCCAGGATTTGGCGCGCTCGAAAAGATAGCTGTATTCAAAGCCGCCGTTCAAGCCCCGGTCGTAGGTGAAAACGACGTCATCAGCGGTGAGTGGATCACCGTTGTGGAAGGTGACATCCTTGCGAAGATGGAAGGTGTAGGTCAGACCATCTTCCGATAGCTCCACGCTCTCGGCCAGGGCGTTGTCAAGACCGCCGTCGTCGTTTACCCACATCAAGCCGTCAAACATCGTTTGGCTGGCATTGGTGGCATTGCGCTCAGCGGTTTGGGGCGGATCGAGCGAGTTGGGGAAGGTTGATAAGGCAACGGTAAGGGTGCCTACTGGCATCTCTGGCGGGGCAACTTCCTTTACCACTTCCACTTCCTTAACCACCTCCACCTCTTGGGTGACGATCACCTCTTCTTTTTCGGTGACCACCACTGTCTCGATAACCGTAGTCGGCGCGCAAGCAACGAGCGCTAACATTCCAGCTATGGCTACTATAAAAGCAATCCAATAACGCTTGAACGATAACATATCTTTTTCTCCTTTTTTTGGTGTTCTTCAATTGGCGTTGGAACCAGACAAATCAATTGGATTTGTTCGTGCTTGTCACTCGAACAATCAAAACTGATTGTTCAACGCCATAAGACGTTCATAAAAAAAGATCTCAGGCGTTGAGTTGAATATATTCTATCATTGAAATATGGGCTTATGTTTACCTCCATCGAGAAAAATGAAATTTATTATGCTAAATTTGGAGGAAGTTGATTTTCTTTTTCTGGAGACACACCTCCTCCTTCCTGTAAATATTTTCGCTTCCGGATTGTATCATCTCAATAATTTGGGGTAGATGAAAAAGACCAACCCAAATTGAGTTC
>NZ_CEYOSI010000144.1:0-9109 GCF_982879505.1 Candidatus Desulfolinea nitratireducens | reverse complement strand
TGAGTGAATTCTCTACAATCCTTTCCTCAAGTGAATATTCTATTTACTTTAGCGCACCTATCAAATTAAAAAGCGGCATAGTGGTCGGAGTTCTTCGAGCTGAATATCACCCATATATTTTGCAGCAAGAGATCAACAATTATATGGAAACAGAGGGAGAAGATATAGGAGAATTTTTTATAGCTCTTCTTACTGAGGAAGAGGTAAATAATATTGACCCGGAAGATCCGTCCTCAGTTTATTTATTACTCTCAAACGGAAAAAATCCGGAGCTAAATTTTAAGTCGGCAACACCCCTTACAACAAATATTATTACGCCATTGCAAATGAATCACTTTCTTCCCGTGGGAAGTACAGCTCAACTCTCTTTGGATGTTCCAGGTCTAGATAAAGGCTTACGAAATCGCTTAATTTCTCCTGTTTTTGAAGCGCAGGCTTTCCCAAGAGATTCCGAGACAGAGGTGCCTCTGGATTTAATAGCATCTGTGGAAATCGAGGAAGCTTCGCTGCCCTGGATTGTAATTGTCTCTCAAGACATCGAATCCATTAACGCCCCTATTCAAAGGCAAAACGATATAAGCACATTGATAGCCATTGCAACCGCAATTGGCGCATCACTTTTGGCATTTAGTGGAAGTCAATATCTTACAAGGCCCGTATTAAGGCTGGCCGAAACTGCAAATAGAGTTGCCCAGGGAGATCTCAGCGCACGTGCAATAATCAACTCAGAAGATGAAATCGGGGCACTGGGGAAATCCTTCAATATGATGACAGGGCAGCTAAATTCCCTGATTACAACACTTGAAGATCGGGTCGCAGAGCGCACACAGGCTCTTGAGCGTCGAGCGGAACAGCTACGTGCGGCAAGCGCCGTTGGACATGCTGCTGCTTCATTGCGTGATCTTGACAAACTCCTTTCACAGGCAACTGAGTTGATCAGTCAACAATTTGGTTTTTATCATGCCGCCATCTTCCTGATCGATGTCCACGGCAAATATGCAGTGCTCAAGGCTGCCCATAGCTTAGGCGGATTAAGGATGCTCGCCAGGTCCCATAAACTAAAGGTTGGCGAGGAGGGGATTGTCGGCCATGTCACAGCGACCGGGAAATCCCGTATCTCCCTCGATGTTGGGCAGGATGCCGTTTTCTTCAATAACCCTGATCTTCCACATACGCGCTCCGAATTGGCGCTTCCTCTAATCGCTGGAGGAAAAATTCTCGGTGCCCTTGACATCCAGAGTCAGGAAGGGGAAGCCTTTGGGGAAGCGGATATGGTTACATTACAAGTATTAGCAGATCAAATTGCGATTTCCATTGAAAACGCTCATCTCTTTGAAGAAAGTCGAATTGCACTCGCTAATGTTCGCAGGGCCTATGGAGAGCAGAGTCATCTTGGATGGCAGGAACTCATTCGACAAGGGAAAAATTTCGGTTTTCGAAGCGCCAGCGATGGCAGTATATTTCCTCTGGAAGAAAAGGCTGATCAAAATTATTTAGAAAGTCAATCAACTTTGGAAGAAAACAAGCGAACAGCGAATATTCCAATCACAGTTCGTGGAAAATCTATAGGTACCATTCGACTTTCTAAACCAGATGACGCAAGATCGTGGGATCAGAAAGATTTGGACTTGGCAGAAACGCTAACAACAGAACTTAGCCAGGCAATGGATAGCGCGAGACTCTTTGACGAAACAAGGCAGCAAGCCGATCGAGAACGCGTGGTTGGTGAAATTGCGAGTCGAATGCAAGAAACGATGAATGTTGAATCAGTAATCCGATTGGCCGCGGACGAATTATATAAATTGCTGGATTTAGACCATGTGACGATCCACCTTTTAGCTGATGATGAAGAAAGAGAGGAGACAGTATGATTTCTCCTTCCCCCACCCCAGGCGTCCCAAAAACCAATCATGAAGAGAATGTACTCGAGGCCTGGCGCGCAACGGTATTTGCCACCGTTATTAGAACGGTCGCAATTCTCGGTACGATTGCATATTTTGTTGGTATTGCTTTAGCTTATAAAAACTTAACTCCAGTTTTCTTTCTAAGCTATACTGCTGCATATATATGGGTCATGGCTACGGCCTTTTTCACACGTGTGCCAATAAAATATCGGGCGTATAGCTTTACTTTAATAGTACTGTCGATTGGCCTTTTGAGCTCATTTGAAAGAGCTGCGATTGGCGATGGGCGGATTTGGTTGATTTTATCAGCCGTTTTAGCTGCTATCTTCCTCGGCCGACGTGCTGGATTGGCTTTTACAATTGCCATTACTTTGATATGGGCAATTACCGGGTATCTCTTTATATCTTCAGCTATCCCTGTACCAGAATTGGAACAATTTTCTATTTCGATTTGGGGTGGGACAACAGTAACACTTGTTATAGTTACCTTCACTATTATCCTCTCAATAGGCGTATTATTGGTCAACCTGAATAAAACAATTGAGGATAGATCAATGCTTGCTGGCAGAGCTGCGGAGCAGAGTCATCTTCTTGAAACCCAGCACAATGCTCTTGAGCGACGATCCAATGCCCTGGAGGCATCAGCAAAGATAAGCCGGAAACTTGCAGCCCTGGTCACTCCTCAAGACATATTGAATGAAATAACTCATCTTCTCCGAGAAGACTTTATGCTAAATAGTGCCGCTGTTTTTCTCTTTGATGCAAATAGAGATCTTCGACTGGCATCCAGCAATGGATGGAATGAGCAAGCTTATCCCCCAGACAGTTTTGTTCTTCCCATAAACGAGGATATTGTAGGGTTGGCTATTATCGAGGGGCAGGCATATTCCAACATTGATACTGACAGGGGATTGAAAACAGCATTGCTGGGAACCAATTCGTATGCTGCAATTCCATTACGAGGGAGGAGCGATGTAATGGGTGCCCTCCTTATTCAAAGTGAAAAATCTGAGGCATTTGGCGATGGTAGGGTTTCAATTTTACAGATTCTTGCAGACCAGACTGCCCTGTTGATTGAGAATGCTGAGTTATTCGCAAAACAGGAGAGCGCGTTAGAGGCAGAGCGCCGTGCCTATGGAGAAATTACGCAGAAAGCGTGGGGAGAATATATCGAATCTCAAAAATTCGGCGCCTATCTTCGCGATAAAAATGGCTTGACCTCTGTGCCTGCAGAACCATATGACCCTTCAGCAAAACAGCGCGAATCTGAAAAAATACCGATCACAATTCGTGGCAAGGTAGTTGGATATATCGACGCCCATAAACCAAAAGATCGTGCGTGGACAAACTCGGAAAGGGAGTTATTGAGAATTTTGGCATCGCGTTTGGAATCAGCGATGGACAGCGCACGGCTTTACCAGGCTTCACAACATCGAGCTGAACGTGAATTGATTATCAGCGAAACTTCTACCCGTATGCGAGAAACACTGGATATTGAAAGCGTACTTGAAACTGCCGCAATTGAGCTTCGAAAAGCGCTAGGTATAGCTGAAGCAGAAGTTTGGGTAAGCGCTGATCCACAAGACAACAATGCGATAGGAGATAAATAATGGGAGTACAAAGAACTTCCCACAAGAATATGTCGTGGCTCGTTTTAGCTTTCATGATTGGAGCAGTGACTGTTTTGAATGCTTGTAGTCCAAAAATTGAAGTGCCAACTTCCTCGGCCAAACCATTTACCTGTCCAGAATGCGAAACATTGGTTTGTCCAGTGCCAGAGAGTTATCAGGATCTTTGGTTTACATCTGCTCATGCAGATGCAGAGGCAGAGGCCTTCACCCACTGGAATGAAGATGATCCTCAAGAGATTCCTGTCGACTGCGCCAAATGCCACAGCAGACCGGGATTGATAGATTTTCTGGGTATTGACGGTACTACGATTAATCAGGTCGACAATTCCGCAAAAACCGGCACTACAATTACCTGTTATGTTTGTCATAATGAGGCATTTGAGGATCTGGCAAGTGTTGTATTTCCTTCGGGGTCAACCCTTCGCCTACTCGGACCTGAGGTCCGCTGCATATTATGTCACCAAGGTCGTGCATCAACATCAACTGTCGACAAGGCGATTGCCGAATTAGCGCTTGTAGATCTTGATGTACCAAGTACTGAGCTTGAGTTCATAAATAGCCACTCCACCTCAGCCGCAACACCATTTGGCACTGAAGTACAAGGGGCCTACCAATACGCAGGAAATACGTATAAAGGTCGCTTTAACCGGGGCGAGGATTTCTTTTCTTGTCTTGATTGCCACAACCAACACAGCCTGGAACTGAAATTTGAAACATGTGGGGAGTGCCATACTTTTACAGGAACTGACCCCCGGGATATTCGTGTGGATACTACCGATTATGACGGTGACGGTGATATTTCTGAAGGAATTGCCTACGAAATTAGTGCCCTTCAGGAAACTCTTTATTCGACAATTAAAGCCTATTCTGTGCAAATTGTCGGGATCCCGATTGCATATGATCTTGAAACCCACCCATACTATTTCATAGACACAAACAATAATGGTCTGATTGATTTGGAAGAGAATCTTTCTGATAACGCGTACAATGCCTGGACTCCCCGTCTGCTACGAGCTGCATATAACTATAACTATCTGACCCATGATCCAGGTGCATATGCCCACAATAGCGATTATGTCTTACAAATATTGTATGACAGCATAGATAATCTCGGCGGAGATGTTACCGGGATGTCCCGCCCGTAAATCAAGAATCAGGATTACCCGCATGCAAATCAACATATTCACAATTATAAGGTGCTCGCAATGAACTGGTGGCGTAATCGAAGTATTCGCTTTAAAGCCTCCTCAATAATCATTTTGATTCTATTGCCATTGCTGGGAGGTATCATCTATGCTGTCACCACCTATGCCCAGGGAGAACTCTGGAAGCGTGAGATTTTAGCGGCAGAGAACCTGAATTCCATTGCTTCAAGTTTGGTGTCAGATGCAATGATGGAAGGGCATAAACACGATATTCAAACAACACTTGAAAAATTGGGAGAAAATATCGGTGGTCAGTTTGATAGCATTGCAATATATGACGATCAATATGTTCTGACTTCGTATGCTACAGGATTCCCGGGAGGAAGAAATCTCGACAGAGGTATTTACGAGGTAGGTGCTTCCGATCCCACTTGCTGGGGTTGCCATCAACTGCCTCCTGAAGAACGACCGGTGATGTCCATCGTTTCAATCGAGGGACAGGATGTGTTACGCAGCGTTGTCCCTTTATACAATGAACCTAGATGCCAAACTTGTCATGGTACCGGGCTTGAAGTGCTTGGAGATAGCATTGTAGACCTTAGTCTCAGTAATTTTCAGGAGACCTCCCAAACTGTTACTTTGGGGTTAGGTGTATCTCTTCTGTCCGCGATCGGATTGCTGTTTTTGATAATGTATCAATTCTTGCGGCGTGTTATTCTAACGCCCTTGGAGGAACTTGGGGAAGTAAGCCAGATAATGGCACAAGGAGAATTGGATCGACAGGTTCATGTGCGAAGTGATGATGAAATTGGCCAACTTGGAATGGCTTTTAATAGTATGGCAGCTCAAGTCAGCAGTTTTGTTCATACCCTGGAAGAGCGAGTCGCTGAACGTACTCTGTCTCTGGAAGAACGCTCCAAATATCTTCAAACTTCGGCTGAAATTAGCCGCGCAGTTGCATCCATTACTGATGCAGATGCCTTGATCAGGGAAGTTGTTAAGCTTATACAAATCCGTTTCAATTTTTATTATGTTGGGCTCTTCCTGACGGATCCGGCAAACGAATGGGCAGTTCTGCAGGCCGGAACGGGCCAGGCAGGCCAAACCATGCTGGATCGCAATCATCGCCTTAAAGTCGGTGACGGCATGATTGGTTGGAGTATTGCTAATGCCCAACCTCGTTTTGCACTGGATGTTGGAGAAGATGCAGTCCGATTTGAAAACCCCCTCCTGCCAGAAACACGCTCCGAAGGGGCCTTACCCCTGCGCTCTCGTGGACGTGTGCTTGGTGCGCTGACCATACAAAGCAGTCAACCTGCTGCCTTCAATCGGGATATCATCGCTGTGCTGCAAACGATGGCGGATCAGATTGCGGTTGCGCTTAATAACGCAGATTTGTTTGCAAAAAGCGAAATTGCTTTGGAAGCCGAACGCAAGGCATATGGCGATCTTAGTCAGAAAGCATGGATTGAACTTTCTCGCAGACAAATAATTCCCCGATTTCTTTCAGACGAATCAAATATTGTCCATTCCATAAAGGAAATACAGTCACCCGAAACCTTGCAAGCACTAAAAACTGGCCAGATGATCCAGCACGACGGGCTCACAGCTATTTTACCGGTTAAAAATCGTGGCAAAGTAATTGGCGGAATCAAGCTTCGCAAGCCAAAAGAAAGTGGTGCCTGGACCAAGGAACAGCTTTTCTTAGCTGAAACCCTAGCAGAACAGATCGGCATCGCCCTGGAAGGCGCACGTCTATTTGATCAAGCGCAACAACGCGCTGTGCAAGAACGTACCATTGGCGAAATTTCTTTAAAGATTGGTGCGACTACCAATATTGATGCGATCATGCGCTCCACTGTCCAGGAATTGGGACGACATCTTACCGGTACCGAAATTATTTTAGAGCTGGAAAGCGACCAGGATTAACAGGAGTACGAATGTGAATTCTGAAATCAAACCAATACCAGAGCCAAATATACCTAAATCCAAAAGATCTTTTTGGGATTTTCTTGCATCACCCTCCTCTGCGCTAAAAGATATTGGCGATCAGCGCTCTGCACGCCTGGCGGCAACATTTCTATTTGCAATATTCATTTTAAACTTAATTGGTCGTATCGTCGTCTTAATCCGTGATGGGTATGAAATAGCATTTGCGCCTGAAATTATCTTTGCCCTGATTACAAGCCTGCTCGCTTACGGGTTTTCCAGAACAAAATGGTTCCGGGTTTCGATTTTCATCTTCTCTCTAAGTTTCAGCTCAACAGCTTATATAACGATCTTTATCCAGAGAAGCCAGGCGGATATTGCCACCTTGATCCTAAGTTATGTACCTCTTAGTCTGATTGTTGCCGGCTCATTTCTTTCCTCCTGGGCACTGCTTCTTCTAACAGCGCTAAATATTGTATTATTCCTGTCCCTCCAATTTATTGGAATAACCCTTCCTGAAAATCTTATAGCCCAAACCGCGATCATTGGCGTGATCGGTGTCGTGCTCATCTTGTTAGCCAATTATCGTGATAACACTGAAAAAATAAGATTAGAAGAGTTGCTCACCATCAATCAGGAACTAGAATCCTTAAGTGGAAATCTTGAACAACGCGTGAATGAAAGAACAAACGATCTTGCACTTTCAAACAAGCAAATATCTCGTCGAGCGGAGCAGTTAACCGCCATAGCAAATATTGCTCGCTCTCTTACCAACATGCAGGATATTAACGATCTCCTTTCCACTACTACCAAATCCATTAGTCAACAACTTGGCTATTACCATGTGGGCATTTTCTTAAATGATACCCAGGATAATAATACCGTTTTGCGTGCGGCTAATAGCGTTGGCGGTCAGAAAATGTTGAATCGGGGTCATCAACTTCAAATTGGTAAAGAAGGAATTGTGGGCTACGCCGTTAAAACAGGACAGCCCCGTATCGCCCTGGACGTTGGGGTTGATTCCGTCTACTTCGACAACCCGGATCTCCCTGAAACCCGTTCGGAAATAGCAATCCCCCTCCGCCTTGGTTCCGAGTACATAGGTGCATTGGATATTCAATCTACAGAGGTGAATGCTTTTTCCGATGAAGATTTGGTGGTTTTCACTACTCTGGCCGACCAGGTAGCTATTGCCATTCAAAATGCCCGACTTCTCGAACAAACCCAGATTGCACTAAGGGACACCGAGGATGCTTATGCGCAGCAAACAAGTGTGGCCTGGAAAAGTTACGCACAAGAACAGACCATAACCGGGTACCACTATGATGGTGTAGAGTCAAAACCAATCACAACAGATATCAAGACAAAGGTCAAATTTGAAGCAAATAAGATCCTTCCGTTGAGCCTCCGCGGAAAAATAATTGGTCACCTTAAACTTAAATCAGCTGACAAAAATCGCGAGTGGACGGATGATGAGATTGGTTTGATTCAATCTACAATAGAGCGTGCCACAATTGCGCTGGAAAACGCCCGGCTGCTGGAAGATGCCCAACGGCGAGCTACAAAAGAGCGCGTCATTTCAGAAGGAGCTACGCGCATCAGTGCAGCGCTGGATGTAGAAAGCATCATGCAGGCAACAGCGGAAGAACTGGAACAGGCCTTAGGCGGTTCGGATATCATCATTCAGCTAGAGAGCAATAAATAAAGGTGCAGTTATGAACCTCGAATCAGGCAACCCCATCAAGGAAATAACCAGTCAACGCCAGCCGCGGAGATCATCTCTGCGAGGGCGTATCGCACTTTCCACAACATTAACTGCCGTGCTGGCAGCAATTGCTGTAGGCTATTTTCTTATCACCAGCAACAACGAAACACAGCAATTCCTGGGTGACCAAATCCAAAATGCAGAGAAAGATAAGACTGAAAACCAAATTGCCGCACTTGCCTCTGGGGAGGCCCAAATCATAAATGACTTCTTTACTGAAATTGACAGACAAGTAAACGCAACAGCTAATTATGCGGCCAACCTGCTCAGTCAGGATACAGCCATCGCCGGAACTAATTACTGGGATGCGAGTGAAGAGCTGAATCGCATACAGGGTGGCGGTTGGGATAACTCAAATAGTGATCCGGCATCAATCTTTGCCCCCTCGACATTTCAACTCACTACAAAGACAGTCACAATTGCCAACGCAGTCAGTCACCTTGATTTTTTCGTACCAGATATTGTTGAAAATAATGCCAATATTTTGGCTGTCTACTTTGGTAACTACGATGGATATACATCTTATTATCCCAATATCGACCTGGCCACATTGGTACCGCCAGAATTTGATCCCTCAAAGCGACCTTGGTTCCTGCAAGCAGAGAATTCCCTTTCCAATGACCTTATCCAGGTAATTTGGTCTGAACCTTATGTTGACGCAGCTCAACATGGTATGGTGGTTACAAGCAGTGTTCCAGTCATAGACAAAAGTGGGAAGTTTCATGGCGTGGTTGG
>NZ_CEYOSI010000143.1:0-9140 GCF_982879505.1 Candidatus Desulfolinea nitratireducens | reverse complement strand
TATCAGTGGTTGTTCTGGCCGTCTTGCTCATCCTCGGCCCAATCATTGGTAACGTATTCACAGAGATTAATAGCACGCTCACATCAGCATAACTAGCAACAAGTAGTATTTTTGTGCTAAATAAAAGTGGTGCGCCTAAACGGCGCACCACTTTTTGTATGGCCTCATATTCAATTTGCGTTCCATGCCTCTATTGCCAGTGCCTGAAATATCTCCCGCGATAAGTCATGAAAATATTCGCGTAATAGCTACTTCAATATATCTGCAGCAGCCGCGGCCATCAACGCTGCTGCGCGCGGCAGGACGGCCTCATCAAAATCAAATTTGGGGTGATGATGATCGTAATCCAGTCCTTTATCGGGGTTTGCTGATCCGAGGAAGAAATAGCAACCTGGCACTTTCTCCATCATAAAAGCCATATCCTCTGCACCCATTGTTAAATAATTGCCGCTGTCAATTTCTGTCTCAGGGTATAGCATTCTGGCTGTCGCCTGCACACTTTCTGTGATATTTTTCTCATTGATCACGGCCGGGGATATCCGTTTCAGCTCGAGATCAACAGTGGATCCCATCGCGCTGGCTGTATTTTTTACAATTTCTTCAAAACGTTGGACGACTGTCTCCCGGACATCAGGATCAAAAGTGCGGATTGTACCGGTCATCTCCACTTTTTGAGGGATGATATTGAAGGCCTCACCCCCCTGTATGCTTGCCACCGTTATAACGGCTGGTTTCAGCGGATCTACATTTCGGGCAACAACGCCCTGCAGCGCGTTCACTATCTGGGATGCAGCAAGGATCGGATCAACGGAAGCCTGTGGCATCGCAGCGTGTGCCCCCTTCCCATAAACCGTGATTTTGAAATATTCTGCTCCCGCCATCTGCGGGCCTGTGCCGATGCCCAGCCAGCCAAGAGGCTTTGAATTCCACAAATGCAGGGAGAGGGCATAATCCACTTTGGGGTTTGATAAAACACCCTCGTCCATCATTTGTTCTGCCCCGCCCATACCCTTTTGACCGATCACACCCTCCTCTGCTGGCTGAAAGACAAATTTTACGGTTCCGGCCAAATCATCTCGTACCTCGTTGAGCATTTTTGCAACAGTCAGGCCGATAGCCACATGACCATCATGCCCACAGGCATGCATGGTGTTGGGGGTGGTGGATGCGTATTCAGCGCCCGTTTCCTCATCAATGGGAAGGGCATCCATATCAAAGCGTAATAATAATACTGGTCCCGGTTTCCCTCCTTCCAAAAGGGAAACGACGCCTGTCCCGGCGATGCCGGTTGTTGTTTCAAGTCCAAGTTCGCGCATTTCATTGGCGACAATTCCTGCTGTGCGTACCTCTTGGAAACCCAACTCCGGGTGCTTATGAAAGTCACGGCGCATCGTTTGCGTATAGACAAATAGGTCTTGAGCTTTATTTTGAAAATCGGACATTTTACCTCATATAAAAAACGCTCAAGGAATATCCTTGAGCGCGATCTTGATGATTATCTACTCCACCGGATAACGTGGAAGTCTTCTTCGTAGCGGGGTGCCTCTTCGGTACTGTCTGAAGTTTTCCAACTATTTTTCATTCGTTCGATCAAGGCTTCCGGATCAGCTATTTGACTTTTATGTTTAAGTACCGCCTGAATTTTCCTGTCCCAGGTGTCGGTTACGTCCAACAGGGTATTGGCCTGGTTTGGGACTGATATCCAGACTTCGTTGGGGCGGTGGGGGGCTAACCCCTCTGCGAGGAGTTCAGGGAAGAAGAGATGGCTGCCTGATGCGGGAAAGACTGCATCCAGCACAGCTTGACCAGCAGCACGATGATCGGGGTGATTGAGGGGGTATCCCTCGCTTGGGAAGATATTGGTCGGGTCACAGGTGACGAGCACATCGGGGGCATATTGACGGATAGCGCGTACGACATCCCGGCGCAATGATATATCGGGAACAAGATAACCATCCGGGTGATCCAGGAAACTGACGGATTTTGCGCCAATGATCTTTGCCGCATTTTCCTGCTCTTTATGCCGAATCTGACAGAGGTCATCCGTGGAAATATTTGGATCTTCGCTGCCCTTATCTCCACAGGTAAGCAGGCAATAATGGATTTCGTGTCCCGCCTGAGCCCAGCGTGCGAGAGTGGCGCCGCAGAAAAATTCAGGGTCATCGGGATGGGCAAGGATTACGAGTATCTTTTGTGGGGATTCCCAGTTATCCGGGGTGGGATTGCTCATGCCTGGGTTTCTTGTTTTTCGTTTTTGTTCCCGCAGTCGCAGTCCTTGCCACAAGGTTCTTCGGCTTTTCGGCGAAGGGCTTCACGCTCATCCCAGGGTTCAATTTCATCACGATGGAATTGATGCCTTGCGCCCCGTACTTCATCATCCAGCTGGACAACAACCGTTTCGGTTAGGGGCATCAGGTCTACAACCCGACCTTCACCCTTGGGGGTAATGACGCGCTTTTTCCGTTTTGGCAGGGTTTTGCGGGCTTTGGCGTAAGCTTCATATTCAAATATCAGGCAGCAACGTAAGCGCCCGCACATACCAGTGATTTCTGCGGGTGCCAGGGAGATGCCTTGCGCTTTTGCCATTTTTATTGAAATTGGACTGAAATCTGTCAGGAATTTTGAGCAGCAACGTTGTTCAAGACCGCAAGCGCCTAAACCACCAAGAATTTTCGCAACATCACGAGGGCCAATCTGGCGCATCTCAATTTTTTGGTCTGAGTAAATCTTTTCCATGGAATTTCGCAGATTGTTAAGATTAACCTTTTCGTCGCCTTCGCTGCTGTAAAGGAAGCTCAAGCGTGAACCATCATAGTTAAATTCAGCTTTTACGATCTTTACATTGGGCAGTTTTAAATTGCTGGCTGCCTCGCGGCAATTGATCATGGCTTCAGTCTCTTTTGCATGCCATGTTTGGTTGAGAAGTAATTCTCGGGGGGTGGCAAGGGATAAGACCTTTTTCCAACCTCCTTTTGGGGGAGGCGGACTTTTCTCAAAGCGCTGAAGTACTTCACCAAGATGTTTTCCGCGGGAAGTTTCGACGATCGCGTGCTCGCCGACCTTAATATCTGGCACAGCACTGGAGTCGAAATGATAAATTTTACCAATTTTTGTAAATCGGATACCGATGATGTTTGATTGCATGGGAGCTATTATACCGTAAGCAGAAAAGGGCGGGTATTGAAACCTCGCCCTTATGATTTAATTATTCTGGCTTTAATTAGTCTGAAATGCTGATTTTCATAGCATCGCCGCTATCTTGTAATGCGGCCACACTGACAGCGGCTGCGACAGTTTCAGCAATTTCCTGCATTGCGATTGCAGCATCAGAATCAGGTTCTGCGATAATGGCAGGTAGACCTTGATCGCCAGCCAAACGGACAAAGCCATTCATGGGCACAGAGCCCAGGAAGGGGATATCAGCCGCTTCAGCGAAGGATTTCCCACCACCCTGACCAAAGACATCGCCAGTCATATTTTCGATCACACCGAGCAGGGGGACTTCCAGCGTGCGAAACATCCCCAGCCCGCGGCTTGCATCTTCCACCGAGACAGCTTGGGGAAGCGTCACCAGGATTGCGCCACTCAGCGGGAGAGATTGCGCCAGCGTGAGCGGAGCATCCCCCGTTCCCGGGGGCAGGTCGATGATCAGATAATCCAGTTCGCCCCATTCGACATCGCTTAGAAATTGTCGGATGGCGGAGTGGAGCATTGCCCCGCGCCAGATCAGTGGTTGACCTGGTTTGACGAGGAAGCCCATCGACATCACCTTGACGCCATGTGCTTCGGCAGGAATCAGTTTTGTATCGGTTGCGGGAGGCAATTTTTCGACCCCCATCATCGTTGGGATATTTGGGCCGTAGATATCTGCGTCAAGTAAGCCGACGCGCGCACCGCTATTTGCCAATGCAACAGCGAGATTAACTGCAATAGTCGATTTGCCCACGCCACCTTTACCGGACCCGACCGCGATCGCGTTTCGAATCGGCGCATCCACTAATCCGCGCAAACGCCCATCGTTGGGGACATCGGCATTCATATTGATTTTTATTTCTTTTACACCGGATATCGCATTGACTGCTTGCCGACAATCAGCCTCGATTTTGCCTTTTAACGGGCAGGCGGGGGTCGTAAGGAATACGCTGAAATTTACAGTATTCCCCTCGATAACCACATCCCGGATCATATTGAGGGAGACCAAATCCTGGTGCAGGTCGGGGTCCATCACGTTGCTTAGTGCGGCCAATACTGCTTCTTTGGTGATATTTTCTGTCATGACTACCTTCTTTTATTGAATGATGTTTAGATAATTTTATTGTTCTGATATTCTACCAATTAAGCCCTATTAATAATAGTCAGAGGCATTAACAATAGGTTAGAAAAAAGGTTGAAGGATATCGTTTGAGAAAAATCCTTCAACCTTTTATTTTAGAAAATCAGTGACTTAGTTTTCTTCGGCTGCCTTTGCAGCTTTTTCAGCCCTGGCCGCTGCCATGGCTGCTTTGGCCTCTTCCTTGGCTTTGCGGGCAGCTTCCTCGATGCTGTTGTTAATCGGACGAATTTCATCATAGTAGGTTGCAGATTTCATCAACTGCTCTTTGTCGAAGACCGTGCGCCCATAGGAAGCGATCTCGTAATCGTGATCCATTTTGATCGCATCAAAGGGGCAGTATTCGGCACAGAGACCACAGTTCATACAGATATCCACATCGATGACAAACTCTGCGGGATCGGGAATGGGGCGGCCGGTTTTCGGGTCATTCGAACGCACGATCCAGATGCACTGCGGCGGGCAGACTTTGGCACAAATTCCGCAGGAGGTGCAGCGGATAATTTCTGCACCATCCTCACCCTCATCAAAAACAAGGAAGGGGATATAGCGAAACTCTTCCGGCACAGGCAATTTTTCTTCAGGATACTGAATGGTGAAGATCCCGTTTGCATTCTTGCTGGAGCGATGGGCGATTCCCTCGGCGGTGTAATAACGTTTACCAAGCCATTTGATATCTTCCAGATAGGTGTTGACAAAGCGTTTTAAGGTGACGCCTAAACCTTTTAGGATACCTTTTCCATACATGGTTTCTTCTCCTATCGGTCTGTTTCGCCAAGCACGATATCAATCGAGCCAAGCACGGCGACGACATCGGCAATTTTCAGCCCAGTGCACATCGGACCAAATGCGGTCAGGTTAATAAAGGATGGGGCGCGGACGTGGTAGCGATAAGGGTTCGGTTTTCCGTCAGAAACGACATAAAAGCCAAGCTCGCCTTTCGGACCTTCAACGCGCCCATAAGCCTCACCAGCGGGAACGCGCACCTGATACTGTGGTTTGCCGGTTTGGATAGGACCTTCGGGGATTTGTTCAACAGCCTGCTGGATGATGCGCAGGGACTGGCGAATTTCATCCATGCGAATTATATAGCGGTCGTAAATATCGCCGTTATAGCGGACAGCTACATCAAAATCGAAACGGTCGTAGATGCTATAGGGATCGGCTCGGCGGATATCATAGGGGACGCCGGAGGCACGCAACATTGGGCCTGCTGCCGCGTACTTGATCGCGTCTTCAGCGGAGAGGACGCCCTGTCCAACACAGCGCGAGCGCAGGATTTCGTTATCGCTGAGGAAACGATCCATCTCGTCCACACGGCGGGGCAAACGCTCAAAGGCCAGGCCTTTGATCATTTCGAGGGATCCAGCCGGAAGATCGCGTGCGAGCCCGCCAAAGCGGAAATAATTGCACATCATCCGTGATCCAGAGACGATCTCGAAGATATCCAGGACCAATTCCCGTTCTTCAATCGCATACAGCGATGGAGTGAAAAAGGCGCCGATATCGTTGAGGAACATCCCGATGGCGAAGAGGTGATTCTGGACTCTGGTCATCTCGGCCATGATCACGCGAATATATTCTGCGCGCTCCGGGACCTCAATATTCATCAGCTTTTCGACGGCAAGAGCGTAACCAAAGTTATTGCTCATTGAGGAGAGATAATCGAGTCTGTCGGTGAAAGGCATATTTTGCAAATAAGTATTGCGTTCACCGATCTTTTCATGGTTGCGGTGCAGGTAACCCATGACGGGTTTCAGGCTGACAATGGTTTCACCGTCAAGGATAGTGGCGATGCGGAATACACCGTGGGTGGAGGGGTGCTGCGGGCCAAGGTTGATGGTGATATGATCAGTTTTCAGGCCGGTATTATCAACATCCTCGTATTTTGCGAGGGCGCCATAGAGGGCATCTTCGCCTTCGGGAACCCATTTTTCGGGATCGAATTTATCGGGATACTGGACGTTTGCCTGATAGGTAGCTTTTTCTTCGGAGCGGAAAAAATTGCCTTCGGGCCAGCGTGATTTGAAAGGCTTTACATCGGCTTCGTAATAAGCTTCCTTCCAATCCTTGCGCAGGGGATGGCCTTCAAAACCTTCCCAAAGCAGGATGCGGCGCAGATCGGGGTGTCCAAGGAAATTGATGCCCATCAGATCCCAGGCTTCGCGCTCCTGGAAATCAACACCGGGGTAGACATCCATCAAGGAAGGTACTTCGGCCTTTTTGCGGGCAACCTGAACCTTGAAAACAAGGCCGGGTCCGCCAATGGTTTTATAGGCATGATAGACAACTTCGAGCATCTCTTCGGCAATATAGTCAACACCGGAAACGGAGGAGAGATAGTCGAAGCCAAATTCATCGCGGAGTGCGGTTGCAACTTCAACCAGTTTGTCGGCAGCGACGAGATACCCTTCGTAGCCTTCGCGTTCATCGGCGACAACGCCTTCGGGGAAACGGGTAACGAGATCTAGCGTGGGGGCTTGTGCAGGGGTCACCATGATCAGGCCTCCTTCTTTGCATCACTAATCGCAGGAATATCGCGTTGGTAGATCAGGTCTGGTCCCAGGATCGGAATCGGGACAGCCGCCAATTCGCCTTTTTGATACCAGCGAACCTTTTTGATGGATTGCGTATCAATCAATTCCTGAAGTTTGATCAGGCCATTGATCAATGCCTGTGGGGTGGGTGGGCAGCCGGGAATATAGACATCCACGGGGATCAGCTTATCTACACCTGAAACCACGCTATAGCCTTCTTTGAACGGTCCGCCGCCAGAGGCGCAAGCGCCCATTGCGACAACATATTTTGGCTCAGGCATTTGATTGTAAAGACGAACAATGGTCGGTGCCATCTTCTTCGTCACCGTGCCAGAAACAAGCATCATATCCGCCTGGCGTGGGCTGGGGCGCATTACTTCCATCCCGAAGCGGGAGAAGTCATAGCGGCTGGCAGCGGTACAGATCATTTCGATGGCGCAACAGGCCAGGCCAAACATCAGCGGCCAGATGGATGAGCGCCGTCCCCAGTTATAAATACGGTCTATGGATGTGATCGAGACCGAGCCCTTTATATCATCAGGGATTTCATAACCCGGGGAGTTCAAATCCTTATTTTCCATGAAAACTCTCCTCATATTCTCCTCATTCCCCTTGTTGTCGGTGAAAACGGCGGGGATAAAGGGGGGCGATTTTTTAGCTCAAAGAATTTCTTCGAACCACTCTTGGTAAATTGCTAAAAGGATATCCTCGTTGACGAGTGCAGGATCATCCTCGAATTGCTTGAGTTCCAGGGTCCACGCTTCGATCATACCCAGCGAGACCTTTTCCAAATCCATATCGGGATGGGCCTCTTTCAAGGCCAGGGCGATAGCATAGGTTCCTTCCCAGGTAAGTGGATCAGTCATTTTTCTTCATCGCAAGTATCGTCATAATTAGCTGCGATTATAGTATCCAAGGACCTATAGGTCAACTGGGTTACGTAAATATATATTTGCAAAACCGTATTCAGGAGTATAATCACACTGTCTTTATGACAAGAGAATTCAGTCCCTGAGCGGCAAGGCCGACAGGGAGGAAAGTCGAAGGGCGATTATACAAAATCCGTTCTTCGACTGCATTTCTCGCTTAGGCCAGTTATTTCACTCAGAGTCTGGAAAATGCCTATGACAACAGCACGTCAACGGGTTTTTGCCTATATCCGCAAGCGGCGCGCCGTTTCAGCATCAGAGATCGGTCGGGATCTGGGGATGACCCAGGCCAACGCCCGTCATCATCTCTCCATATTGCAGAAGAACGGACAGATCGAGCTGGTTGGCCAGGGGAGTTCGGGAAAACAGGGAGGACGTCCGGTTAACATCTATGGTCTGGGGAGAGGCATCCTTGGGGATGGCTTGCCGGCGTTATCCGGGCATCTCCTCGATGAGTGGCTTGGCTCTGTTAGTGATCAGAAAAAAGCGACGCATCTGGAGAATCTTGCCAAACGCCTCGCAAATATGACTGACCGGAATCCAAAATCTCCAGATTTTGAAAAAGTCGCCTCTCCGATGATTCGATTAACAAAAACGGTAAAACGTCTCGATGAACTTGGCTATGAATCTCGTTGGGAAGCCCATGCACGCGGACCCCGCCTTATCCTTGGGCATTGTCCCTATGCTGCCATCATTCGTGAGCATCCCGAACTTTGCCAAATGGATGCATCTCTGCTAAATGAAATGCTTTCTCAGAATGTTACACAAGTTGCCAAGTTGGAGGGAGATGAGATTGGAAGACCCTATTGTGTGTTTGCGGTGGGATAAATTACACTTGGAATAAATATGATATAGAGTTTTGAAATCAAAATTCAATAGGAAGTTGTCTTCAATGCAAAAAATCCAGGGCGCAATCCTGATCATCATTTCATCCATTGCCTTCGGAACGATGGCAGTCCTGGCTCCCCTGGCTTATCAGGCGGGCACGACACCGATCACATTGCTTTTTTTACGTTTCCTGATCGCAGGATTGATCATGCTGATATGGATGTTGGTGGCTAGGATTCCTTTTCCAAAAGGTAAAACACTTCTCCTGTTGATCCTCATTGGAAGTATCTGGTATGTTCTCCAAACCCTGGCTTATTTCACAGCGCTCTCCATGACGGCGGCCGGATTGGTCGGACTGCTACTCTATCTATACCCGGCGATTGTGGCATTAATTGGCGCAATTGCTTATCGAGAACGTCTGAGCAAAGCCAAACTTGGCGCATTGGGATTGGCATTAATGGGGACAGCATTTACATTAAAGCCTGATGGAGATGGATTATCTTTGGGGATAATCCT
>NZ_CEYOSI010000142.1:0-9145 GCF_982879505.1 Candidatus Desulfolinea nitratireducens | reverse complement strand
GGGCCGTCCAGCGCCTAACAGAAGGGAACGCCCCCAAACCCTTCAGACTTGTTGAACCCATCAATGGGCGGGTTCAGTTCCACTTCATTGAAATGGCTGATAGTGCCAGCCGCTTACCAGGAGCGACTCGTCTCGATGGAACCACAATTGAGTTTAGGTCTTCAGATATGCCCACAGCCTACCAGAGTTTTCGGGCTGTAGTTGGATTGGCTTAAGCAATAATCAAGATTTCAAAGCTTTTGATTACGGATTTTTTCGATCTCAGAAATAATTTGGGGTATTTCCTGTTGAAAAGTAAAGTAATGTTGCTAATCGGCCAGCTATGAGTTGAAACATCAATCTGTAAATTATCTCTCTGGCTTTTCGCATTAGTCTCGATGAGCAATATTTTCCAACATATTCTTATCTGAGATGAGAAATTCCGTTCTGTCAATCTTAATCACCCCTTGATCTGCAAATTTGTAGAGCACACGGCAAACCATTTCTCGTGTGCTGCCAATATGAGAGGCCATTTGGTCGAGGGTCATATCGCGAGCAACAGGGGTGTTCTCTCCATTACCACTGTAGCGATTCAGGAGAAGACTCGCCAATCGTCCCTGAACAGGTTGAAAAGCAAGGCTTTCCACAACATCACTGGCTTGCTGCATACGCAAGATCATCTGCCGTGAAAGCTCCCAGGACATTTTCCCATTTTCAAATAAAAAAGGCAATAACTCATCCCGGGACCACATGCAAATTTGACTGTCTTGTTCCGCGACAAGTGCAACGGGCATGGGTTCACCTTCCTCAAAGAAAGCCAGTCCCCAGAAGATTTCACGGGCATTGATCGTATTAGCAATCAGGCTCCGGCCTTCCCCAGATTCTTTTAGTGCAATCACTTTGCCTTTTTCCACCCAAAATAAATAAGGCCAAAGATCACCATTATGTGTTATCCATTCACCTTTCTTGTACTTTTGGGTAATGGCTAATTTCCCAAGAACTTCTCTATCCTGACTACCCAGGCTGGAAAAGATGGGATTTTCCGATAACAATTCAAGAAGTTCCATAAATACCTCATATTCAGAGAGCGCAAAAGTATTTTACAGTATAAATCCGGACTAAGACAGGATTTTGCTCTTGTATTTGCGTTAAAGCAAAGAATAATAATGTTATTAGTATTATATTTCACATATCGCAAATCATCAGAGGAGTCCCCAAATGAAGATTTCCAAAATGATTATTCCAGCTACAGTATTCATATTCTCAATTCTGCTCACAGCATGCGAACGAAATAATACAGTTTGCCCGCCTGAACTTGATTCAGAAAAACCAACCCTCAGGTTGACCAATTTGCTTTTGGTCACGCCTGGTCCTGATCAGTCAACGGAAAATATTGAAGTGGAGATCGGTAAAAAAATGATACTCGTCGACAAGTATATTTCTGGGCCAGTTTGTAATGACGATTGGAGCGGCATAATCTATGTGGGGTGCGATGCCCAGGTAGCAGAAGCTGAACTGGATGCAGATGCAAATCCGCTTTTCTTCAAAGGGTGCAATTTGGATATTGAACCCAACACCGTGGTTTACGTCGCCGCGCATAATAACGAGGCCTTCTACAAAGGTTGTTCATGCCATACTGGTAAAAATCCAATTCACCAGTGATACCAATGAGCAGTTCAAAATACAACGATAATAAATATTGGGAAATATTCTTGGTCATGATCTGCGTAGTGATGCTGTCCTCTTGCGCCCGCAATAAAACGGTTTGTTCAGATGAGAGCATCATTTATATTGACGAAATCGCCTCATTTCCACCATTAGCGGATACAGATATCACGGAAGGATCGTCACAGGTGTTGGCTGATATCAACGAAAAAAGGAAGCTTGTCGATCATATCGTGACAGGTCCTGTCTGCAACGTAAATTGGAGTGGAACGATCTATGTAGGTTGTGATATCCAAATCGCTGCCTGGGAAGAGGCACCGCGCTTCTTTGAAAAGTGCAATTTCAAGGTGGAGCCTGGCACGACAATCATTGTAGCTCCCCATAATAATGAAACTTTCTATAAAGGCTGTTCGTGCCATACTGGTGAGGAATTCTTTGAATAGTTTTAGCATTTGCGAAAAAGCAAATACTTTAATTTGATTTTGTTATATATTTCACATAACAGAAGCAAACAAATCTGATTGCAATAGACCACTAATCAAGGAGAAAAAAGATGAAAAGAAACGAGAAGCTGGGCGGCATAGTCGCCACCGTTGCTGGGATAATGGGCATCATCGGGCACTTTGTAATTTTCCTGAACTGGTACTTCCGAGGGATGTCTGCTGAAGCAGCTGAACCTGGCTGCGAGATCCTACTCAAGTGGATCAACCCCGCCATGGCAGATCTTGGCATTTTGGGTGGTGTGATCTTCCTTGTCAGCGCTTATGGATTTTTCACCAAAAAGGATTGGGCTTTCCTGTTATCGTGCATTGCGATTGTGCTTTCTCTCCAGGGAGCCTGGTTCATCAACGTTCCCTTTATGGCTGCCGGCTTGCCTCCGGTATATTTCACCATTTTCTGGCCCTTCCTGATCATCTTCTTTGTATTGATGAGGTCAGTCGGAAATCTTACATGGAGCCGAACCCTGGTTGGTTTTCTGGCCGGTATGGCCTGGGTATTCTGCCTGATGAATGGCATTGCCAGTCTGAGTCGCATCATCACCATCGGCTCACCTTTCTTTGCCCTTGTTCAGCGTATGCATTGGGTAGCCATGCTGGGATGGGGTGTGACCACAGTCTCCATTTTGATGGGCGCAAAAGAATGGACCTGGGTGACTGGTTTTACCGCCGGGGTTTTGGAGCTTGTAGTCGGGGTTCCCCTTGCCATCGTTACAGCTCAAGAATTAGGCCGTTTCTCTCTATTCTCCCTCGCACCCATTTCCTGTCTGATCCTGGTGGCAATCATGGTTTGGCCAGAGAATTTATGGGCAAGGTGGACCAATACAGTCGAAGTTTAAAAATATAAATACCAACACAACCCAAAGCGGATTCAAAAACATTCTTGAATCCGCTTTTATTTTCGCAACTCTCTCTCTCTCTCTTTTTCTCTCTCATCTAAGGTTAATATTTATGTGACTTTTATCACAGACGGGCGGGAAAAAACCTGTAATAATATATACTAGTTGTTGTCTGTTTTACGGCTTTCAAGTCGATCTTATCCACATACTCATAAGGAGAATCTGTATTATGACCCACCCAACAATTCTTGACATCGTACTTTTGCTTGCAACCGGCGCTACAGCGGCCTATATGATCTGGCGTTTCTGGACCCGCTACGGCTGGGAAAAGAAGGTCTACGCCCTCTACTATATCCTGGGATTCGCCGTACTTTTCGTTTCAGGCGTACTTTTGATCTTCATGGGTTATGAAATTCTTGCCACGCCATTTGTATTGACCGTGGCCAGCCTGATCCCCTTCGGGATTTCTGTTGGTATTGTACGCCAATACTATGATAAATTTAAAAAAGGCTATATCTGGTTCGCCACAATTGGTCTTCTAGCGATTGCAGTAGCTAGCTTTGCTGATATCGAAATTCTGCGTAAAATTGCTGTACCGCTCTTCCATGGTGTAGCCGGATTAATCATCTTCCTGGGCCCATTCCTCGTAAAAAAATATGGCGAGGGAAACCCTGCCAAAGGCTTTGAGTGGGTTGGCATCGGCGGTGTGCTGATCGGCCTTGGTGGCATAGCATTAGCATTCATTGTTTCAGGAGCACAATTGCTCTTCTTCAGCCCAGCGTTTGTCTTTAACATCCTTGCTGGTTTGCTCCTGCTTATGGCTCTTGCCTTTGCCTGGGGTTTCATGAAAGACATCAAGAAATAAACCTCAAATTAATAACTTCCGCAGTCTGGTTAAAGGGCTGCGGAAGTTATTTCTTGTCTGTGCATTTTTGTACTTATTTGCCTTTTATTAAAGACTATTTTTTTGCACTGTGATACCCTTTTCATGGAAATCAAGACAGGTTGTTTTATATTCGCACATTTGGATATTTAAGATAAATCCAATTATTTCCAGGGAGTTGATCTCCCTAAAACTAAAATGGAGAAATCTCGATATGGAAGCATTTTCAAAACGATTTAATTATCTCTTTGGTTCGACAAAAGGCTTGATTTTGGTGGCAATCTCCATGGTTGCCATTATTACTGCCGTGTGGGGCATGCTCTCAGGGCCAATGGCTGAGTTAGGAGTCCGAGATGTGGTTGTCAAGACTCTGGGTATGGATATGGTCCAGACCGAGCGTGAAGGCCGCATCATCATCCTGTATCACACAATTGCCATGGCCATCATCGCCATTGAGACATACATGGTTACCAGCCTGATAAAAATGAAAGAGTTCTATAAGATAGCTGTGCGTGTACTTATTACAGTTGGTTACCTTATGGCAATGATCTTTGGGATGGGATTCGCCTACTTTGGTCACAACTGGGCTTTCCACGGGTTGTACATCACTGGCTTAGCGTTGATCTTCTTTGCAGGTATCCTATTAACCATTGCTTTATCGCCCTGGAATCCCAAATATCACAACACGGATAAAGAATATGCCCATACGAAAAAGGGTATCGACCTGGAGCGGATGGCCTTCTTTGCCACAGCCCTCACTACGGTGCTCTCGGCTATGTTCGGAGCAGTACCCGGTTCGTTCTATGGGAACGGCTTCGAAACCTTCCTGGCTGAGAATATCATTCGCATGCCCCACAAGACCGTATTGGAATATTCAGTCATTGGCCACCTGCACATTATGCTGGCCCTGATCGCCATCATGCTGACCCTCATCATTGGGCGTTGGTTGAATTTCAAGGGCACCTGGCATAAAATCGCTATGCCGCTAATGATCCTGGGCACTATCGTACTTAACCTGGGGGTGTGGGGCGTCGTTACCCCGCTGCAACCTGCCGCCCATATGGTCATTTATGTAGGCGCAACTCCATCGATGCTGGCAGCTCTATTCCTATTAATCTGGAGTTGGAGAAAACTTATTCGAGATGGGACAGAGCATTTGGAAAAGCCCACTTTCGGGCAGAAATTCTCCGCCCTGCTGCGTGATCCACTAAAATTCGGTCCCACCTGGCAAATGCTTTTTATGAACTTCACCACCAGCTTTATCGGCATCTTCATGGCCATTCGCCTGGACGAAATTTTCCGCGTCTGGCCAGCTCGTGAGGAACGCATTGAACTGACCGGGCACTGGCACGTACTCTCAGCCATCATCGCCACGATCATCCTAATGTACTATGGCGACATGATCGGCCTGAAAGGCAAAGTCCGCCAATGGTATGGGTGGGGTCTCATCATTCTCTCCGATGTCGCCTTTGCCGCTGTGACAATTTTTGAAATGAAACGGCTCTTCATCACAGAAGCCGTACAGCAACCACTGGTCAATGCCCTCATGTACACTATGGATTTCGGCCTTGCGATGTTGTTGCTACTCCTGGCAATTGTATTGGCTTGGCGGCTGGTCGATTTATTCAAATCGAAAGGACGTTGGACCGAAGAAGTTGAACATGAACTCGTAGATGAGGTGATGAAATGAAACGCTTCGTTCTCCCCCTTATCCTGCTGACCGTTTTACTGACCTCCTGCGGCCCCGTTGACCTGAACGCTCCGATGCCCATCTATGAAACTGGCATAGACCCTAATTCATGGGTACCAATCCCGGCAGGCGAATTCTATTTCGGCCAGCACGAACATATCGAAAGTACACTTGCCTATCAGATTATGGTCACGGATGTAACTGTCAGTCAATATGCTGATTTTTTGAACTCGGCTCTGGCCGACGGCTCCGTAAAATTTGTAAATGATGAAATCGTCGGATTTTATCCTGGCGATATTTTCCGAGGATTCGAACACGAGGAAGAGATCAAAGCCGGTGACTGGGTTTTCATACCGCTGGACGACCCTTCCCAACGAGTTGAATTCGAAGACTTAACCTTCAGTGCTCAATCTGGTTACGAGAACCATCCGATGACGATGGTCTCCTGGTTTGGGGCCTGGGGCTACTGCGACTATTATGGTTACCGTCTCCCCACCGAAATGGAATGGGAAAAAGCAGCTCGTGGTACCGATGAACGTCCCTTCCCATGGGGCGAAGAAATTACCAGAGAAAACGCCAACTTCTATGCCAGCCGTGATCCGTTCGAGGATATGAGCAACGTTGGTTCACGTACATCCCCGGTCGGTTTCTACAACGGCAAAAAATTTGGCAATTACCAAACCCTCGATTCAGCCTCTCCGTACGGTTTGTACGACATGGCCGGGAATGTATGGCAGTGGACCGGTAACGTCTACGAGGATATGCACTATCGCTTCATGCGCGGTGGCTCAAAAGACACCTATGAAATGGATCTGCGACTTTGGGTGCGCAACAATGCCACCCCAACTTATGTCAGCCCCGGAGTCGGATTCCGCTGTGTAAAAGACTAGTCCGCTAGACAATAAAGACTGGCGACATTATAATTTCGCCAGTCTTTGTCCGAATTACCATCGTTCTCCCTGATACCAGCGTTGGAGCAGTATGATGAACAAAATAAAAACCAAATTTCGTCTCTATTGGCCACTGATAAAATATTCACAAACTTCGCTGCTGATGATAACAGGCCTCGCCGGTTATATGACCGCACGCTGCCCTGTCACCCATTTATCCACAATGTTGGGATTGTTTCTTAGCCTCTTCCTGACCATTAGCGGAAGCACTATCCTGAATATGTGGTATGACCGGGATATCGATGCAAAAATGCCACGTACCAGCAAACGCCCCTTACCCGCTGGTCTGGTCACCCCGCAAGAGGTTCTGAGACTGGGGTTGATTGTCTCCCTTATCGGTACAGCGATCGCCGTGGCGATGGACCCACTTTATGGACTGATCATCTTTGGCGGCCTCTTCATTGACGTAGTCCTCTATACGATTTGGCTCAAACGCAAAACTGCCTGGTCCATTATTTGGGGCGGTATCTCAGGCGGTATGCCCATTTTGGCTGGACGCGCCCTTGGTATAGGCGCAGTAGACTGGATCGGCATCGCCCTGATGTTCGCGATTCTCTTTTGGATTCCCACCCATATCCTGACCTTCTCCATGCGCTACAGGGAGGACTACAAATTGGCAGGGGTTCCCACCTTCCCTTCCACCTATGGAGATTTCTTCACCCGCAACACTATTGCTATTTCCAGTGTACTTGGCGCCATCGTAATTGGCATCGCCGCCTACGGGATTGGCACGAGCTGGGGTTTCCTGCGTTTGATGGGCGTCCTTTCTGGAGGCTTACTTGCCCTGGCAATAGCCAGTGTTATTAAGCCATCTGAAACTGTCAATTTTGGTCTCTTCAAATACGCTTCGCTCTATATGTTTAGCGCGATGATCTTACTCATGTTCTAATCCTGAAATACACAATGAAAAAAATCTCTGGACGTGATCGCCTCTTACTCCTCATCATGGGATTGCTCGCAGCTTATCAAATTGTGGAGGGCATCTCCGATACTGGCACATTCGCCTTAGCCGCATTCACTGTTGCCTTTGGCGTTTTACTCGTGGCAGGCTTGCTTCTGATCATCCTCGGCTTCGACATCCTCAACAGTCCGCTCGTGGTCATCATCTCGACCATTGTCCCGCTCAGTCTTTCATTGGGTCTCGTTTCTGAGCATCTCCCAGACTGGCAGCCAATCTACCTGACATTTGCCATCCTTGGCTTTTTGCTAATCGTCATTACTCGTTTTAAATTAACAGGTGCATTTGCCATCATTCCTGTCGCGACTGTCCATGGCATCGCCGGGATGCTCATCTTCCTGCTCCCGATCATCTTTAGCATCCAGGGCAAAACCCCGGCGGGATTCGCATGGGTTGGGTTCGGTGGCGCGTTGATTGGCGTCGGCGGTCTCCTGCTGACCTTCCTTAAGTCTGGCAAACCCATTCTCTCAAAAGACACTATTTTGAGGGTATTTCCCGGTCTGTTATTGCTCATGACGGCTACTTTTGTGATCGGATTTGCAGCCAGATAAGTCTTCATTTTGGCATTCGCATAAAGCGATTGTCATTTTTTTTACCTTTTCACTTGTGTCCATATTCACAATAACGTGTAGAATATATAAAAGCACAATCTAATCAATGTACAAAAGGAGAATAAAATGGGAAAGTTTTTACGTTTCATCGGTATTTTGTTCATGGGATTGACCGCTGCCTTTACGATTTTAGGCGGGGTTGGAACAACCTGTGTAGCTCTGGATGCGACCAAATATGAGGGCATGGAAGCCATAGCGCAATTTCAATGGCTCTACATCTTCTATGTCCTCGCGACCACTGCCATCGGTATCCTGGGTATTCGCGCCACCATTGCGCTTGTCCGTGGAAAAGAAAACGCCTATCGTGACGCACTGATCGCCCTCATCTCTGGAACAGTGATTGGCATCGTTCACATATTAACTTCACGTTCACTACGCGGGTCATCCATGCCCGTAGACATGGTCGTCTATGCAACAGTCATTACCCTGATCGTTTTCCTGATCCTTGGACTCCCAAAGGTCAAACAACTGGTTGACTTTGAAAAAAGTGATCACAACGGGGAAACCGCTGCAGGTGGGATGACCGCCATTGTAGCCGGGATGCTTTTCCTCAGCGTCCAAATGTGGGCGGGCCCGACCCACATCTTCGACGGCGTCAACCTTGCAGATCATTTCCATACCCAAATGATGGTTGGAGGAGGGATTTTACTCGTCGTGGGACTGGGATTGCTCATCTATGCCGCAGTGTCCAGCGCAACGGTTAACGAAATTGCAGTGCAGGATTCCAGTATTTCTGCATAGCAAAATCATCTCTGAATATTAGCCCCAAACATTGATTTGGGGCTTTTTCATTGCGAGAAGACAAACTCAGGTAATTTAGGCAATGATACAATTCAGCCTTATTCAGACAGAAATCAGCTTATGTACACACCGCTCTGGTTCGGCTGCAATCCTTATTGGTTATTAATATATGAATAATGGAAGAATAAATTCTCTAAAAACATTGATCCAATTTTTCCGTGGAGAGATGAAAAAAAGTCCTTTTAAAATCTGGCTTCGCGTTTTCCTTTTGGTTCAATTTACCATTATTTTTGGAATCTTTTTTTCTCAGGACATCGCAGCCGGGTATTTTA
>NZ_CEYOSI010000141.1:0-9150 GCF_982879505.1 Candidatus Desulfolinea nitratireducens | reverse complement strand
CTGCTGTCATTTCATTCTCCTTTTGTAAGGTTGAATAAACAAAGTGCGGTCGAAAAATCTTTTCTTCATTTCTCTACATAAACTCCTCCTTATTCTCCTTATAAAAAAAGCGAGGTGACTTTTTGATCAAAAGTTGCCTCGCTAAAACGATCATCTATCCGCTTGTCATCTGGAACCCAAGAACTTCTCCATCCACAAAGGTCACCAAGCATCCACGCAATATCCCCTCTCCATACTCACTACCTGGATTGATACAGGTAGTGCGGCCAATTTTTGCGACGGACTGAGATTCGTGAATATGTCCATGTAATCCAAGCATCGGTTTATAAGTTTCAATGGATCTACGCACAGATTTGCTCCCAGCACCATGCATGACCATCTGCCCACTCTCGATTATGGGTTCGGGCGGATCCTTTTCCCAATCCAACATCGGACATGTATCCAAAGAGGAATTTGATGGCGGATCGTGGAAGTTGAAAATCGCTCTACTCATATCTGGAACTTTTACCACCATTTCTTCAATCAGATCATGTAGTTTCTCATCGGTAACTTCACGAGGAGTATTCCAGGGAGTTTTTGTACTGAACCCCACAGACACCATGGTGTGGTCATCATCAACATAGACCATATCACCTTCACAACCAAAAAATGATTCTGTATCTTCCCGTTTAATAGCTGTTAACACTTCAGGGTCATCATCGTTCCCCCCAGTTACAAAACATTTTTTCCCGGTACCGGCTAGTCGCTCCTCTGCCAGATCAACCCAATCACTTAAACGCTTGCGAGCCAGTTCATGAAAAACCTTGTTAACTGCTTTTTCGTCAGCAGACAAAGCCCTGAATTCACCCTCATCCATGATCTTGTGATAAAAACCCAAAGTCCCCAGGCGGTTAGTGAGACTGTCTAATTCAGCTTGCGTCGAAAATTTCTCAACTCGCCCTTGTAAGGTAGCCCGGAAATTGCCATTCTTTTCTTTGATAATTGGTATAAGCATCTTACCGGTAATATCCCCTCCCATGACGAGGATATCTACCTCGTAAAACTTACCCGCATTGATAAATTTACGATATGTACGCTCAGAGCCGTGCAAATCTGTTGCGTAAAATAAGCGAGTTGGTTTTTTTTTGTTTTTCTTCGAAAAAAAGGACATGCCATACCTCCGAGTTTAGAACCAGATTGACTAAAAATGGGAACAATCAGGAGTTGATCAATTTGCTTTCGCAATTTTGATTTTGACAGAATGGGCTTCAAGTAATTTAAATGCAGCCTTATCTATTGCCTCATCTGTAATGAGTACATCAACCTCATCAATTGTAGCGATCTGGAAGTTGGAGACCACCCCCCATTTACTGTGATCAGCAACAATGATGATATCTCCGGTGGTGCGTTCAATCATTTGCCTGACAACCTCTGCTTCTCCATTGGATGGAACAGTACAACCATACTTTAAGCTGATCCCATCCACCCCAATAATTGCCTTGTTTGCATACACATGCTTCAGATTTTCCATTGCAAAACGGCCTGCCAGGGATTTTGAACGAGGTTGATATTCACCACCAATTGAGAAATGATGAAATCCCGGCTCTCCCATTTCGTGAGCAGCATTAAAATTATTAGTAAATATGGAGATTTCAGGATCATCGCGAATCTGATGGATAACCTGGGTGGTAGTTGTCCCACTATTAATAAATACGATGTCCCCTGTTTCAATCAGCGAAGCCGCCATCGCACCAATTTGGCGCTTTTGTTCTGGGTTACTTTGGGCCCTCTGCCGATACTCAGGCTCTATATTCATGCGCTGGCTAAGAAACGCACCTCCATGGGTCTTTTCTAAAATGCCCTCCTGCTCCAGCCATTCCAAATCCCGACGTACGGTGGCCTCCGACGCATCCAGCATTTCGCATAGATCGACCGTTCGGACGATCTTATGGAGTGTCAGATACTCCTGGATTCGCTCTCGTCGTTGAGCCGGGATAAGCAATTTACTCATCAAAATTGGCCTCAATACAGACAGAAAATGAAGGGAAATAAGCGCTTGGATGAATTATTATATAAGAATATGAAGAAATTTGCAAGTTACTGATTTTTCAGCTATAATTTATTCGAAAGTAATTCTCAAACCTGAACTGGCATGCGTTCCCAAACAGGCGTTATTTGCCAAAACTTCAAAATGGGAGTGGTATATGTCCAACAATTCAATTGGCATGGGCAAGCAAGATCGAAAAGAGCGTGACAAGTTTGAAGGCGAGCTTCAGCGCATACTCAAAGTCAGTGATGATGCCGGCATTCTACTAAGGGTAATCGGATCACTGGCTTTTCAGATTCACTGCCCAAAGTACGGTTACCTTCAGGAAGCCATGGGGCGTGCCTATACTGACATCGACTTTGCCGGCTATAGCAAGCAAAGCCAAGAAATCAAAAATTTAATGACCGATCTGGGATACACTGAGAGGCGGGAGGTTTTCATATATAGCGAGGGTGAACGATCGATATTTGACAATTCTGAGACAGGGATTTATGTAGACGTTTTTTATGAAAAATTGGATTTTTGCCACCCGATCTATTGGGATGGTCGTCTCGAAGTCGATAGCCCTACCATCCCTCTTGCTGAGATGCTCCTGGAAAAAATGCAAATCGTTCAAATCAATGAAAAGGATGTCATCGACACAATTATGTTGTTGCTTGAACACCCCCTGGGTGATAATGACATTGAGACAATCAACATCAAACGTATTGCAGAACTTTGCAGCACAGACTGGGGTTTATGGCGTACGACTACGATGAACCTGGATAAAGTACGGCAACTGGCACATGGCTATGAACAGCTCAAGAATGAGCATAAGGCGCATATTGAATCACAAGTAGCAAAAGCCCTGGAGCAGCTTGAGCAAGAACCAAAGTCGCTGGCCTGGCGTCTGCGCGCTCGTGTTGGCGACCGTGTCAAATGGTACAAGGAAGTGGATGAAGTCTAGTAATCGGAGGAAACTGGTATGACAAAAATAGTCCGTGACGTGATGCATCCCGGGGTGATCACCTGCCAACCCGAAGCGATATTGGGGGAAGTTGCCGTTTTACTCACTCAACATCACGTCCATGCTTTAATCGTTACTGATCGTGATGGTCGCCCACTGGGCATTATTTCTGACTACGACCTGCTTGCCGGTGAGTGGCTATCAGTTGATGCTGAAAGTCTTGACGCGATGCGCAAACTGACAGCAAACGACCTTATGTCTTTCCCTGTTGACACTATTGATGCCAATATGAACCTCAAGAAAGCGGCCCAAAAGCTAATTGACGAGGATGTTAACCGTTTGCTGGTCACCGATAATGGAACCCCTGTGGGTGTTATTTCCATATCTGATTTTGTTTCCAGCTTAGCCAAAGAGGGAAAATCGCGACGCGAAACCGTTGCAGATGTCATGTCAGATGCCATCATGGTTTGCCGCGGCAAAACACCTATTATCTCGGCAGCCCGCTCAATGACGGATGCAGGCTGGAGATCTGTTTTGGTGGTTGATGCGAAAGGCAAGCATCTCGGCGTGGTAAGCGGAAAAGATCTGGTGAATTTTGTTGTAAAGGGGGTGGACGAAAGCATGACTGTGGCCGATGTGATGCACCCAGCATTGACCGTCCACATCAACACCAGTCTTCGTGAAGCTGCTAATTTGATGATTCAGAAACACTTTCACCGCCTGATCGTAATTGATGGTGATGATCCGGACGCATTTCCTTTAGGCATTATTTCGTCCTATGACATTGTGGCCGAGATGGCAAGGCCTGACTCAATCTGGCAAAAATAAAAGGATGAATTCACTTCCAGGCTTTGCTGCGAGAAATTTCATTAAAATGAACACTCCTTTAATGGAAGCTAGCATCACAAAAATTCAATATTCGCGCAACGAACCGGGAAATTAATCAATTTAGAAATCCGCACCCAATCTCATCATGGGTATGTCATTCGATCATTTATTATAAAAGTCGAAATCATAAACGACCTCACCGGGGTCAATCGATCAAGGAGATAAATAAAAATGGCTGAATTTCCTTCACAAGCTCAAGTTGTCATCATTGGTGGTGGTGTTGGCGGGTGCAGTATCGCCTACCATCTTACCCTCATGGGCTGGAAAGACGTTGTCATTCTCGAACGTCATGAGTTAACCAGTGGCTCCACCTGGCACTCGGCAGGTTTGATCGGACAGATGCGTTCAGACGCAAATCTGACCCGCATGATGCATTACAGCACCGACCTATATCGGCGCCTCAAGGATGAGACCGGCCATGATCCCGCCTGGCGCGAAGTCGGTGGACTGCGCCTGGCATCATCTGCGGAGCGCATGGAAGAAATCAAGCGTCTGGTTGGCATGGCGGGTTCCTTCGGCGTGCCAATGGAACTGGTTTCGCCAAAAGAAGCTCAGGATATGTTCCCGCTGATATCATTGGACGGTGTTGTCGGTGCTGCCTACACACCCAACGATGGCGTCATCGATCCCACCGGGTTAACGATTGCGCTAGCTACGGGCGCAAAGAAACGCGGCGCTCGTATTTTTGAGGAAACAAATGTAGAGAAGATCAATCTTGAAAATGGGCGCATCAGCGAAGTAGTGACCGACAAAGGCAGCATCAAAACTGAGATCGTGGTGAACGCTACCGGTCAATGGGGGGGAGAGATTGGTAAAATGGTCGGTCTTAGCCTGCCAGTTGTCCCGATGGCTCATCTTTACGCGATCACCACGCCCATTGAGGGCGTAGGCCACGATATTCCAACCCTGCGCGATCCAGATCTTTTGGTCTACTGGCGTGAGGAAGTTGGTGGCTTTACCACTGGCGGCTACGAACGTGATCCAGCCCCCTTTGGCTTAAATGGCATCCCACGTGATTTCAAATATAAATTACTCCCGCCGGACTGGGATCGCTTTGGACCGCTAATGGAAAATTCCATCAAACGCGTCCCAATTCTGGAAAACGCCGAGATCAGGCAATTACTAAACGGCCCCGAAGGCTTCACCCCCGATGGAGAATACTTACTCGGTCCAACATCCGTAAAGGGTTTCTGGGTTGCCTGTGCGTTCTGTGCACATGGACTGGCCGGGGCAGGCGGCATCGGTAAGGTCATGGCTGAGTGGATCATCGACGGGCACCCCGAATGGGATATGTGGCGTCTTGATGTGCGTCGCTTTGGCTCCAACTATAACAGTCAGGATTATACCGTCGCACGCACTCTTGAAACCTACACGCAGTATTACGATATTCATTTCCCGGGCGAGGAACGCCTCTCACGTCGAGGTCTGCGTCTCTCCCCCACCTATTATCGACTCCGCGATCTGGGTTGCCATTTTGGCGAAAAGACCGGTTGGGAACGTCCAAACTGGTTCCAGCCTCACGAAGAGAAAGCTGCGCACGGTCACGAACCAAAGGGCTGGGCACGTCATAACTGGTCACGCGCTATCGGATACGAACATATCCAAACCCGCGAAAATGCCGGTCTTTTTGATGAGACATCCTTTAATAAGTTTGAAGTCCGTGGCTCGGGTGCACTGGATTTCTTGAACTATATTTGCGCGAACGATATCGACCAGCCAGTTGGGACGGTCATCTACACTCAATGCCTGAACAAACGCGGTGGGATCGAATGTGATTTCACTGTTACCCGATTGGAAAATGACCGTTTCTTTATCATCACCGGAACTGCCTTTGGACAACATGATCTATCCTGGCTCTCCCTTAATCTGCCCGAAGATGGCTCTGTGACGATAAAAGACGTAAGTTCCTCTTATACCTGTCTTGGTATTTGGGGCCCCAAAGCACGTAAGATCCTGGAAAAAGTAACATCAGACGATATATCCAATCGGGGCTTCCCCTACATGACTGCCAAGCAGATAACCGTTGGTGATGTCCCGGTTAACGCTTCGCGCGTGACTTATGTCGGCGAGCTGGGCTGGGAGCTTTATTGCCCAATGGAATATGGTCTGCGTTTATGGGATACTCTCTGGGAAGCCGGTCAACCCGAGGGAATGGTAGCAGCTGGATACAAGGCGATTGAATCGCTCCGCCTGGAAAAAGGATACCGTTATTGGAGCGGTGAAATCACCCCAGACTATACACCCTTTGAAGCCGGTCTCGGCTTTGCCGTCAACCTGAAAAAAAGAGACTTTATCGGGCGTGAAGCCCTGCTCAAACAGAAAGAATCCGGTCTGAAACAGAGGCTATGCTGCCTGACCATCTCCGATAGCCGCACTATTGCCCTGGGCAAGGAGCCAATCCGGTCTGGCGATGAGATCATCGGATGGGTAGCATCTGGTGGATACGGCTATTCGATCGCAAATAGCATCGCTTATGCTTACCTGCCAATGGAATACGCCAAGGCTGGCACTGAATTGAAGGTTGAATTCTTCGGAACACAGGTTGATGCAGCAGTAACACGATCACCACTTTGGGATCCAAAAGGAGAACGCATCAAGGCTTAGGACGAAAGGGATCCGTAGATTCCCCTCTCCTCAACTCTGTAATTGTCCATATAAAAAGAAGAAAATCAAGATGCCTGATGAAATATTTGACATTATAGATGATGACGATATAGTTATTGGCCAAGAAGTTCGATCTTATGTTCACCAACGCGGATTATGGCACCGAGGCGTACACGTTCTTCTTTTCACACGTGAGGGGAAGCTACTTGTACAACAACGCAGTAAGGACAGGATGCATTCGCCTTTGGCCTTGGATTGTTCAGTTTCAGAACATGTAAAAGCTGGCGAGAATTATTACATGGCAGCAATACGGGGACTGCTTGAAGAGATGGGTGTATCCGGGGTTGAAATACAGCCACTCATAAAATTCAAAATGAAGTATGGTCCAAACGACAATGAAATCAGTGAGCTTTACCGGGGATTTGTTAACCCCAATGCGGTGAAATTTGACCCTGTTGAAGTTGAGGGAATTGAATATTACAGCTTGCCTGAATTAGAAAAACTTGTTAAAAACAAAGATTTTATTCTCAGCTATTGGTTTGAACAGATCATCCACTGGTATCTAGGCAATCCATCTGCGCTAGAGGTGCTTAAAAACTATCCAAATCCATCACCTGAGTAGGCAAGATACAATTTCCCCACACACTTAAAATCAATGGACAAAACCGACCTGCAAGCGAAAAAGGCAGAGAGGATGCTAAACTCTCCTTAAAAATACAGGAAGGGGATGAATAGTCAGTGATGATAAAATAGGCCAGTTATTCCAAGACAAAGATAAAATTCATTGGGAGCTTCGATCATGAAATTATACGGACGTTCAACCATCAGTGAGTTTTTAGGTGATAATATTGTTTTCCGCAGTTTGAACTCGCTTGATAAACGTTTACCATCTTTGGAAGAATTGCGCGCCATTGTTAATATCCATGATCAGAGCATTCCGCGCAAGACATCCACTGATTATGCCAACCTGGTCAGTCACTTGCTCAAACGTGCACGAGCACTTGAGGCTCCCGGAACAATAATCAGCCGACTGCTCTTTGTCGGTGATACGCGCCTCAACGATGCTACCGCTTTCAACAAAATCTGTGCGGCTGGCGATTGGCCGGGAATAGCCTTTATTTGTGCGGAAAAAATACAAGATGAACCATATCTCGAGATTCTCGAACAAGAAGAAAGGCGCCTGCTATATTTAGCCAATCGCTGGGAGTACCTCAATGATTTTGATCAGAACCTTGCCAGGCATGATTTTTATATTGACGAAAGCACTGCCATCATTCTAGACCTGGATAAAACCTGTGTGGGAGCGCGAGGACGCAACGATCAGGTCATTAACCAGGTGCGGGTAGAGGCCGCTTTCGCTACTGTGGAAGATTTGATCGGCAGCGAGTTCGATGCGGAAGCTTTCGAAAAATCATACAACCTGTTCAACGAACCTGATTTTCATCCCTTCACAACCGACAACCAGGATTACCTGGTTTATATTTGCCTGATCATAAGCACTGGGCTATATGAGCAAGAAAAACTGGCCGAGGACATCCGCAAGGGAGGGGTTTTACTATTTGATCAATTCCTGAACGATGTACAGGCCCAGGCAAAGAAATTGCCGGTTGGGGTGCGGGAAATCCACAAGGATGTCTTTGCCCGGATGCAGCAAGGCGACCCAACCCCCTTCAAGTCTTTTCGGGCGCAGGAATATCTGGCAACGGTAGCCCATATGGGCCAAATGGGTGAGGCTACTCCTTTGGATGAAAGACTTTCCCAAGAGATCATGATTACCCAGGAGGTTCGGGAACGAGCCTTGGATTGGCTTTTCAAGGGGGCTCTGCTCTTTGGATTATCCGATAAACCCGACGAAGCCTCAATTCCCTCCGCTGCGTTAGCCAGTCAGGGTTATCTCCCGATCCATAAAGTTGAAACCAGCGTAGTCGGGGGTTAAACTTTGCCAATGATCTCGGTCTTTGCACTAAAGATCTGATTACCCCAGACGTGGTGGTTGGAACCACTTCATCCCCCATTTTTTCTGAAAGACTTTTTAAGAATAACGCGAGTACTCTCCAAGGCATTCCCGTTTAGGTCAAAGGGGATGACGGTCTGATGGAAAAACTTCTGTCGTGGGATCATCTTCAAATCCTAGTCACACGATACCCACTTGCTATTTGCATTACTCGATGCAATCACAGAATTGACAAAGCGCACTCCCAGCAAACCATCCAATGAATTCGGGAAATATAGCACCAATGGATCGGCTTTTTTACCTGAGCGCCGTGCTGCAATCGCCTCGGCTGCGTCAGCATAGATATTGGCAAAGCCCTCATGGAATCCTTCCGGATGACCGGCAACGATCCGGCTGGATCGTGCGGACAGTGGGTATGTCCCCGGCCCATTCGGTGTCCGGTTTTGAGAGGGAGCGCCCAAGGGCTTAAAGGTTAATTGTTGCGGTACCTCCTGCATCCATTCCAATGTTCCCTTGGTGCCACTAACTCGAATACGCAGGCAATTTTCCACACCGGCAGCTGCCTGGGTTACCCAAAAGTTGCCCCGAGCGCCATTTTCAAATCTAAGCAATGCCCCCGCATAATCCTGTATCACACGACCGGGAACGATCGTCCCGGCCTCAGCAGCCACTTCTGACACCTCCAGCCCGGTAATGAAACGCACCAGGTTATGAGCATGGGTGCCAATATCC
>NZ_CEYOSI010000140.1:8860-9152 GCF_982879505.1 Candidatus Desulfolinea nitratireducens | reverse complement strand
AACTATGTAAAAATAGCCAAATTCTGTGGTTTCGATATGCTCTACACTACTTTCCGAGCTACTCAACCACCTAAAAAATGAAAGTGTCCGGTGGCTAGAAACTAATATGAATAAAAAATTCCGGATTTTTTGTAGTTTCAAAATTAATACTTTCAGATGTTGGCATATTCTTCGAAATTATTCATATTCAGAGAAATTTTAACCCCGATTACATAACTGTAATCACCTTATAGTCTATTGCCTAATAAGTGATGATTGTCACTATGGCATTTTAGTATAATGATTTTATAAT
>NZ_CEYOSI010000140.1:0-8850 GCF_982879505.1 Candidatus Desulfolinea nitratireducens | reverse complement strand
ATAATGAATATAATTATTTATGTTGTACGATTCAGGTTTATTTTGTCTTGTTATAAAATCATTGAAAGCACTTGTGCTGGATAAAATAATATTTTGAGGAGATATTATGAGAATACAAAAAAAAGGAGGGAGCCCGGTGTGGGCGTCAATAACCCTTCCTTTGGTCGGATTGATCATTGCAATTGCTTTTGGCTTACCCTCGACTGCAGAAGCCGCCCCAGCTTTTTCCCCCACATTATCCAATGACGAATGCCTGGCTTGCCACGGGGAGCCAGGGATGAGTGTTATGCTGGAAAGCGAAGAAATATTATTCTTAACTATCGATGCTGGGAAATTTGCAAATTCAGTCCATAATCTTGAAGAGATTGGCTGTGTCGACTGCCACACAGATATTACAGAATTCCCGCATCCCGAACGTACGGACCACAGCCTTCGAGAGATATCTCTGGATTTTTATACTTCCTGTAAAGAGTGTCATCAGGAAGAATATGATAAAACGCTGGATAGTATGCATGAGCGTGCTTTGGCTGGAGGGGATACCAACGCTGCTATCTGCACAGATTGTCATAACCCACATACACAAGCCCGCATGACACATCCGATAACTGGCGAGGTCTTGCTTTTGGAAAAAGTGAAAATCCCCGCCACATGTGCTCGTTGCCATAATACGATCTTTGAAACTTACAAGGACAGCGTGCACGGCGAAAACCTGACAGAAAATTACAATCAGGATGTCCCCAGTTGTATTGATTGTCACGGTGTCCATAATATTGGTGATCCAACGACAACTGAATTTAGGGTAGATTCACCTGCGCTTTGTGCATCATGCCATACAGATAGCGATATCATGGAAAAATACGATATTTCTACCGATGTCCTGGAGAGTTATGTGGCAGATTTCCACGGAACAACTGTGACACTATTTGAGCAGCGTTATCCTGAGCAGGATACGAATAAACCGGTCTGTTTCGATTGTCATGGTATTCACGATATTAAATCACCGGATGATCCCGAGCATGGTATCGCTTTGAAAGAAAACCTGCTGATTACCTGTCAGCGGTGTCACCCTGAAGCAGATGTCAGTTTCCCTGATTCCTGGATGAGCCACTATATCCCTGATGCTGAGCATTATCCTGCTGTTTATTACATAGATTTATTTTACAAATATTTGATCCCGATCGTATTAGGCGGAATGCTGGTCTTCGTCATTAGTGATATGGTGAGACGGATGATCAATAAGAAGAAAGGAGCGTCACACTAATGAATAAGACGTCCAATACTTTCCCCCGCTTTGAACTGGCTCGTCGGATCGAGCATTTGTTGATGTTGCTTTCCTTTAGTGCTTTGGGAATTACTGGTATTCCACAAAAATTTCCTGGAAGCCAAATATCTGTTGTTATTGTCAATATGCTGGGTGGCATTGAAAATCTTCGCAATATTCATCATATTGCTGCTACTGTGATGATGTTTGGTACGCTATACCATCTCCTTGTCATGGGCTATAAGATTTATGTCGAGCGAAGAAGTATGAGTATGCTCCCATCTTTCAAGGATGCTCGTGATGCCTGGGAAGCATTGATCTATAACTTTGGCTTCTCAAAAATCCGCCCGCAAATGGGGCGCTATACTTTTGAAGAAAAGGTAGAATACTGGGCATTTGTTTGGGGTACCGTGCTGATGGGTTTGACTGGATTCATGATGTGGAATCCAATTTCTACTTCCAATATTTTGCCAGGAGAATTTATCCCTGCTGCGAAAGCTGCTCACGGTGCAGAAGCAATATTGGCGGTATTGGCTATTATTATCTGGCACATGTACGGTGTCCATCTAAGGTCTTTCAATAAGTCAATGTGGACCGGTAAATTGACAGAGGAGGAAATGCTCCACGAGCATCCATTGGAATTGGCCGATATAAAGGCTGGTTTGGTAAATCAGCCCATAGATCCCGATCTGTTTCGTAAACGGAAACGTGCCTATTATCCGGTTGCCGGAGTCCTGGCAATCCTCATGCTGGCCGGTGTATACGGCTTTGTGGCTGTGGAAGAAACTGCATTAAAGACGATCCCAATGCAGCCTGAACGCCTCGTTTCAGCCTATGACCCGCAAACCCCAACACCCATGCCGACCTTTGCGCCAACCGCTACCCCTGCGTCTGTGGATGCGGCTGACCTGACCTGGAACTCTTTTGTTGGGCCTTTGTTTGAACAGAAATGCTTAATGTGCCATGGCGCATTGGGCGGTCTTTCGTTGGCCACCTTTGAAGATGCAATGGCTGGTGGGCAGAGCGGTGTCATCATTCTGCCGGGAGATGGCGCGAATAGTTTCCTGATCGAAGTTCAGGCGCCAGGCGGCCATCTTGGCCAATTGAGCGCAGATGAGCTTGATCTGGTCCAGCAATGGATCGATGCCGGCGCACCAGAATAATGGTAGTTGGGTAATTCCAGCTAATACAAAAAAGCACCTCCTGTTTTTCTGACAGGAGGTGCTTTTACGTTAACAAAGTTTAACTATGTAGCAAATAAAGTCCGAACCAATTACGTCATTGCGAGAAGGACGGGTTTCCTGCGAAGCAATCTCCATCTCAGTGGAGGAGATTGCCGTACCCTGAAAAGCATCAGGGCTTGCAATGACGATATCATCGTATAATTTAATCTCCCTACATCACATCCATGATATTGATGCCCCGATCTGCGGCACGTTCAACTCCCCAATCTTTGAGGGTTTCAGGAGGCGGGACCACATCTTCTTCGGGGCGCATCACCATGCCGAGTGACTCAGTGGAGCAATGGGGGACACATACGCCACAGCCCACACAACGCATGGAGTTGACCTGCATGATCATATCATCACCCATCGAAAGGGCATTGAATTGACAATATTCCAGGCAATCTTCGCAGCCGTTACAGATTTGCTCATCAACTTGATTGACGAAGGATGAACGGGCAACCACATTGGCAATCCCGATTTCAGACATGCCGCGCAGGATTCCGCAGGAGCAGGTACAGCAATTGCAAATATAGTGGATCCCTTTTTGATTATTGCTGACCGAATGCACCAGACCGGCATCAGCAGCGCGCTGCAAGGTTGCCTGTGCCTCGTCTCTGGTCAGGACGGTGACGAGTGTATTCTTATCAAAGGCGCCCGGGACCTCACTGATCGTCATGCACACATCCAGGGGATGCTCACATGGATCACCAAGCAATTCCTTCTGCTTCCGGCAGATGCAATCCAATACGCCCCAGGCCTGGGCACCATTGACGATGTCCGAGGCGCTTTCATAAGGGCGAACTTCCATATCAACTTTGATGCTTTCTTTAACGGGTATAACACGATGTACCTGGGGTTTCACCTTTAAAACATCTGCAAAGGCTTGCGTATAATAATCTTCAAATAGGGTCGCCAATTCCTTGTCGATCTTCCCCGCCTGGTACTCATAAATGCCGACGACAAAGGGTAATAAACCGTAGCCGAGACCTGCTTCTGTTCGTCCGGCAGCGATCAGGCCATTTCGTGCCATTCCTTTCAGCAATTTCCTGACCTCGGTTTCATCGCGACCAAGCCGTTTGGAGATCATATCGGGAGTCTCCTTGGGCAACCTTAATTGTGACGCCAATTCTGCTTCATCAGGGGTATAAAGTTTTTCCAGCAATCGCAATTCCGCCCCATCATCTGTTGGTGGATATCCGTTTGGCAGGGCATCCAACCGCTCGGCCAATTTTTTATAGGCTCCATTCTTCATTCTGCTCCTCCTCCTCAATCCATTGTCGCGAATTACGAGTGATTCTACCACCAGGTGGTAAAGAAATAGCTCACCTTTTGCAGGTGAGCTATTTCTTATATTATTTTATCTGTCAGGTCTTTTTAAGGCTTCTCCAGGCCGTGCTTTTCGAGCAGGGCTTCATCTTTCAGGAGGGCGGATGTCTCTCCATCAGCGACAATCTGGCCCTCGTCCATAATGACCATGCGGGGGAAGAGTTCATCAGCCATGCGCAGATCATGCGTGGAGACCAGCATGGTCACGGGCAGATCACGCATCAGGTTTATCAGGCCCCGGCGCGCGCGCGGGTCCAGGCCTGCTGAGGGTTCATCCAGCACAAGCAGCTGCGGCGCCATGGAGAGTACTGTGGCAATCGCAATTCTTTTCTTTTGGCCAGTGCTGAGGTGATGGGAGAGGCGCTCGCCGAACCCGCTCATATCAACCTGGGCGAGGGCTTCGTCCACACGGGCGAGGACTTCTGATTCGGGTAATCCCATATGCAGGGGGCCAAAGGCCACATCTTCAAAAACGGTGGGGGAGAAAAGTTGATCGTCCGGATTTTGGAAGACCAACCCGACCAGGGAGCGGATCAGGGGCAGATTCTCTTTTTTTAACGGAAGCCCGCCCACCCTGAGTTCGCCTTCGCCCTTCAGGATCCCATTCAGATGTAACATCAGGGTTGATTTTCCCGCACCATTGGGGCCAACCAGGGCAACCTTTTCCCCTTGCTCGATCGTGAGGTTGAGATTTTTCAGCGCGACATGCCCATCAGGATAGGCAAAGCTCAAATCATCGATCGAAATAACCGGGCAGTCTTCTGATAGCTCCTGAAAGATGGCGGGTTGGCTGGGTGTGTGGGTGATTGGAGGCATGGATTATTTCCTAAAGGTGGGCAAAAAGTTGTAAGATTGAGAATAAAAATATCGCAAGCGCCATGATCAGCCAATCGCGGGCGATTACTTCATGGCGGTTGAAGGTGCGTATATGCCCCTGATAGCCCCTGGAGAGCATGGCGTTGAAGATTCGATCAGAGCGTTCGTAGCTGCGCACAAAAAGTTGACCGACCATATTGCCAGCTGTCTGCGCTCGCCAGAGAATGCCTCCGCCACCGCGCTGGCCGGGCAGGACCGCGCTGCGTGCCTGACGGGCACGAAGCAGACGCATGACCTCATCGGTCAGGACAAATAAATAGCGATAAAGAAATGCGATCACGGTGATCAGCATGCGCGGTAAGCGGAGATGCTCGAGGGCGTGGATCAGGTCAGGGAATTGAGTGGTTGCCACAAGGAGGATCGCGATTTGGACGGAAAGCCATGAACGGACGACAATACTCAAAAAACGCACCAACCCGAGATCTGTGGCAACCAGATGCCAGGGGCCAAAATCCCACACTGCGAGGGTCTCCCCGGGTAGTGAAAAAAGCGCGGTAATTGCCGCCATTGTAAAGGGCAGGACGATAAAGGAGCGTTTGAAAGTAAATCCCAAACCGAGTTGGGCCAGCAGGTTAAGGAGCAGGATCACCCCCCAGCTGATTCCAAAACTAAACCAATCCCCATCGGGTAACAGGGCATTGGAGAGGATGAATAAGACCGCCACCACTACCTTGACTGTCGGGGCAAGGTGGTGGAGCAGGCTGGATCCATCATGGTAGCGGTCGAAAACGTTAGCGTGCATGGTTAATGTGGTTGGGTCTTGCGGCTTCGGGTAATCAAGATGACGATTGCCGCAACAACCAATATGCCGATCAGACCTGCCACAATCGTTGAAAGGGCACCCTCCCCTAATATGGGGAAGCTATAGTTTGAAAGGATTTTGAAGGGAGCCTCAGTCCCCTGGCTGAGAAATCCCAGATCGGAGGCGACGCGCTCGAGCCCGTCCGGATCAGTGGATGCTAAGGGGGAAAGGATCAGAACGATGAGGGAGATCAAGGCGCCAACCACAATCCACCCGCGCCCGCCACGTGCGGGACCCTCAGTTTGCTCGAGGAGGTCCGGGCGTGTTCTGAAGATGAAAGCCAGTGCGGCGACCGTGATCAATGTTTCTCCGATCCCGATCACGGCGTGGATTCCCAGCATCGCGGGGAGGACGATATCCAGGCGGGCGGTACCGCTCAACCAGAGTTGGAGCGAGGTTGCCAGCGCGCCCGCCATCACAGAGAGCCAGGCGGCGAAGCCGGCCACCCCCAGTTTGAGCTTTCTTTGGCGGCCCTGTGTCGATCGGTAGAGTCCAAAACCGATTGCCGAAGTGAGCAGGCCCATGTTAAGCAGGTTCGCGCCCATCACCAGCAATCCGCCGTCCTGGAGGAGCAAGCCCTGGACGCCGATCACGGCGGTCATCACCAGCATCCCGGCCCAGGGGCCCAGAACGATGGCCGCTAATGCCCCCCCCAGTAAATGACCGGAGGTGCCGCCCGCGACGGGAAAATTGATCATCTGCGCAGCAAAAATGAAGGCAGCCATAATGCCCATCAGCGGGACCTGTTTTTCATCCACAGATTCGGTCCTTCTGACGGCAACGGATAGAACCGCTATGGTGACCACCCAGAAGAGCAGCGAAACAGTGATGCTCAGAAAGCCATCCGGGATATGCAGAGGGGTGGGGGAAGCTAACATATTTCTCCTAATCTTCCTGGCAGACCGGGCATAAACCAAAAAAACTAATGTGATTTTGCATGAGTTGAAAGCCGGTACTTTCCTGCAGCTCTTTGAACAGCGCTTCGGCTTTGACGTGTGGAATCTCGACCTCTGTCCCACATTGACGGCAAACCAGATGGTGATGCGCATAACCGCTTATCTCGTAGGCATATTTGCTTTTACCATTAAAAACAGTCTGGGCTAACCCGGTTTGCGCCAGAAATTCCAGCGTGCGGTAGACAGTTGTCTCTGTCAGGCCAGGCAAGCTGATGCTGGCCTGCTGATAAACTTCGGCAGGAGTCAAATGTGCCTTGGCGTGACCCAGAATATGCAGGATCACACTCCGTTGGGGGGTAATCCGAAAACCACGTTCTCGTAATTGATTGGTTAGATTGACTTCACAGCTCATAAAGGTTCCTTATTGCAGTTAACTGCAATAAGGATTATATGCAATAAGGATAATTGAGTCAAATGAATATATTCTTTTCGGGTTCTAAATTGCCTGGAACCTTGTCAGGCATACTTTGATAACCTGAGTTGCGCTTAACACATCGGAGCGGACTAAAGTCCTCCCTCAGGGCATGAAAGTCGGATAAATCCGACTCTTTTCTAGCCCGAAGGGCTTCCATGTACTGAGAAAGGGTTTTCGCGAAGCACACAGTGTGTAGCCCGCACGAAAAAAGCTAACAAACCTTATCCGCAACACAGGTTTGATAATAATGTATCCAGCCTCTGAGCGGTGACCGACGGGAAGAGCGCAGTCGCCTGTACCCGCCAGGGCGATACGGCCTTCGGGAGGAACTGTTATCTTGTGGTTAGATAAAGCAGGACTTACGCAAAATACCTTTTTTCTCGCTGCGTTGTAGCTTGTCTACAATACCCCAACGCAGAGTATTGGGACCAGGATTATAAAAATGCGTAAGTCCAATAAACTAAATAATTCCCGCCATTTTTCAGATGACAGAAACCTAAGGCTCCCATTGAAAAAGGATCATGGAAAAAAGAGTTGGCTTTCCTTCTATGTACTCCACCCCGACCAGCCATGAACGCCAATCGAGACCGCCATATTGATCTGTTCCTGGTTTGAAGACATTATAGAAATGAATATTGGTATATTCATATGGCCAGGGTTCGAGGGCAAAGGCTGAGGCAGAACCAACGTCGTTGCAAAACAGGGTGTAATTGGCGCTAAAGACCTCTAAGAGCATCGGCATGGGGATCTCATTGAAGGTGCCCTTTTTCTCAAAACCACTCCCCGGTTCATCGCCCCAATCGACGGCATAAGTGCTGTTAAAGACCCAGGCCGCCTCTTCTGGGGTGTAATTTGCCAGCGTCCCATAGCGATAATAACGCAGATCCAGGCCATGTTTTGGGCTGACCAGTGAGGCAAATAGATCCCCATCTTTATTTACAAGGGCGACTTGAAAATTGCTCAAAAGAGACTGGACCTGCGTATCTGCACAGAAAGTGGATGCTGAAACCTGATCCGTTAAATAATGCGCATTGACCCAGCCTGTTCCCCCCGTGGATGTGCCCACCTCGGCCCAGATTCCCCCGCCCATTGCTTGTGCCCGTCCGGTGCGCTGGATCCCCCTGGCCGTGGCTGATAACTTTTCGATGATCGGATTGCCAACCCCGGCCCCGGAGCGGATATTGAGGGGTTCATTTTCTTCCACTAAGATGACGGCTGCCATTTTGGTTGATGATGAGATATAGGCCGGCAATGAGGGGAGAGCTGTTGGGTATGCCGGCAGGGTCGTAGCTGGAGGGGATTCTGTGGATATTGTGGACAGGGCCGTCGCTGGAGGGGGCACTGTTGTCGGGGGAACAATTTCAGGGCTTGAGGTGGGCGGGGGAGAGGTTGGGGTGATGGCCGGGAGCGCCAAAGTCGCGGAGGGCCCTGGAGGCCCATCGCTGGCGGGGGCACATCCGATCGTGATCAAATTCAAGATCAAAAATCCGACCAGTAGTTGAGAACGAAGTTTATTCATGGCACCTCTCCCATTTTCTTTTTGAGTATTGATATTCACGCGAGTTAGTTAATTTTATCCGAATATAACGCCCCGCAGGTTCCCATTAATTCAGGTATACAAAAAACCTGCGGGACGCTCATACCCAATTTATCTGAATATCAGTAGTATACAGCGAATGAGAGCGGGGGGCAAATGCCTGGAACCGCTCCTGAAGGTATTCAATTATTGACACTGCCTCCCTTTGCGGTATAATTTCCCCCGCATGGCCGACTAGCTCAATTTGGCAGAGCAATTGACTCTTAATCAATCGGTTCTGGGTTCGAGTCCCAGGTCGGTCACACGAATTTTTCCCCTATTTTACAGGGGAAATTTTTTATCACAAAAGAAGGATAATAAACGAGTCAAGGAAGGCTTCCAAACCAGTCTAGAGGAGTTTCCAAACGAGTCTAGAGGGGTTTGTAAATATTATTTTGGGAGGATTTTCCCC
>NZ_CEYOSI010000139.1:0-9170 GCF_982879505.1 Candidatus Desulfolinea nitratireducens | reverse complement strand
TGGGGTGGTCTTTTTCGATATCTTAACTCTACCCCTATTTATTGAGATGATACGATTTTACACTACAATAACTTCGGAAAAGATGGTTATTTCATAACAAAATCGGTCTGTTGACAGACCGATTTTGTTATTGGATGATTAGGGAAGGTTGATCTGGAAGGATCAAACGTCCAAATTGCGGACATCTTGCGCATGAGTTTGGATGAAACGCCGCCGAGGGGGGACAGCTGCTCCCATTAACATATCGAATGTGCGATCTGCCTCAGCTGCGTCTTCGATCGTGACAAGGAGCAGCGTTCGGTTTTCTGGATCCATCGTTGTATCCCAGAGTTGGGTTGGGTTCATCTCACCTAAACCTTTATAGCGTTGCAGCCCAACCTTATCGCCCTCATCTATAGTTTTCATAAATTGCTCTTTTTCGTCTTCGGTATAAACATAACGCAATTTTCGTTTGTGGGTGATGAGATAGAGCGGGGGTTGTGCGATATAAAGATGTCCAGCATCGATCAGTGGTTGCATATAGCGGAAGATAAAGGTCAGCAACAAAGTACGAATGTGACTTCCATCTACATCGGCATCCGTCATAATGATCACACGCCCATAGCGGAGGCCTTCCAGGTTAAAGCCGTCACCAATTCCTGTGCCCAGCGCAGAGATCAGGGCTTTTACTTCATTGTTCCCTAAAATCTTGTCCAAACGAGCGCGCTCCGTATTCAGGATTTTGCCGCGTAAGGGCAAAATCGCCTGGAAATGCCGATCACGACCCTGTTTGGCAGAACCGCCTGCCGAGTCACCCTCGACGATATACAATTCGGTTTTATTTGAATCTCGTTCAGAGCAGTCTGCCAATTTGCCGGGTAAGGTCAGACTTTCCAATGCTGATTTTCGGATGACGAGATCACGTGCCTTACGTGCCGCGCTGCGTGCACGTGCTGATGTGAGACATTTTTGGATAATCGCTTTTGCTGCCGATGGTGTTTCCTCCAAAAATGTGCTAAAAGCCTCTCCGATGACCTGCTGTGCATGGGTCTGCACTTCAGGATTCATCAACTTAACTTTTGTCTGACTCTCAAATTGGGGGTCAGGATGCTTAATGGAAACGATGGCAGTCAAACCTTCACGCGTATCGTCGCCAGAAAAATTGGGATCATTGCCCTTCAAGAGGTTATGTTTGCGAGCATAGTCGTTGATCACACGCGTTAGCGCCGAACGAAGACCAGTCAGGTGCGTACCACCATCGATGGTGTTGATCGTATTTGCAAAGGCATAGACAGATTCAGTGAAAGCATCAGTATACTGAATTGCTGCCTCCACACTAATATTTTCGATGGTTTTTTCAACATAAACGACTTTATGTAGCCCAATCTTATGGCGATTCATATACCGTACAAATGATGTGATGCCGCCTTCAAAATAAAAGGTTAGTTCTCTGTCGGTGCGCTCGTCTACAAAGCGGATCTTTACTCCACGCGTCACAAATGCCATTTCACGGAAGCGGTGGACCAACGTCTCAAAACGATAGCTGAGATCGCCAACGAAGATTGTCGGATCGAACTTGAACTTTACATTTGTTCCCGTTTCAGTGGCTTTGGCTTTGCCAATCACTTTTATATCCGCTTGTGGAATACCGCGCTCATAACGTTGGAAATGAACTTTTCCGTTGCGTTTGATTTCAACTTCGCACCATTCCGAAAGTGCGTTCACTGCGCTCACGCCGACACCATGCAAACCACCGGAAACTTTATACCCGCTCCCGCCAAATTTACCGCCCGCGTGGAGTTTGGTCATGACCACTTCCAAAGCCGACATGCCTGTTTGTTTGTGAATATCGACGGGGATTCCGCGTCCATTATCATACACAGAGACACTTTCATCTGAGTGAATGGTGATATCGATCTCATCACAAGACCCAGCCAGGGCTTCGTCAATTGCATTATCAACAACCTCGTAAACGAGGTGATGCAAGGCTTTAATATCTGTCCCGCCGACATACATCCCCGGGCGGCGACGAACTGCTTCTAAACCTTCTAAAACCTGTATATCTTTTGCTTTATATGATTTTTCTTGAGCCACAAAAACCTCCGTAGGGCTAAGCTTGCGCTGATGTTGCTTTTGAGTTGATTTTTTCTAAAAGCAACTCGAGCCAGATGTTCATATCACGATAATAAATAAAGCTGGCAGCCAGGGCTGATGTTGTGATGAAGGCATGTCCTAAAACGCCGACAAGCATCATCCATGAATTATCAGATGGCGTCAGCCAAAGAATATTGAATCCCTGGCTGAGAACCAAAACACTAATAACGAAAAAGCTGCTGGTAGGCAGCGTAAAACGAGAAAGGTGAAAACTGCTAAGAACGGATCGGATCAAATTTTCTTTTTTGGCAAATATTCCATGCGCTGAGAAGAAAAGAGGGACAATGATCCACATAGCGAAGAAAGCCAGAAAAAGTAGCGCAAATTGTGCCAGTCCGGCGTTGATCTGCATAAAAATTGCAAAAACGATCAGAAGCGGTATCCCAAGCATAGTTAGGATAATTGACAGGGAGACTGCCAGCAGAGTTGCCTGGAAAACAGTTTTGCTTGCCCAAAGTAGATTTTGTTCTTTATCTTGCAGGGCCACTTTTGCGACCCAGGTAAAGTAAATACTTCCCAATATCCATCCAAGTATTGTTAGTCCGGTAATCCACAAGAAAAAACTAAAACCAGAACCGACTTGATAAGAGACAGGCTCCCCAAGTGGTGTTAAAGCGGGGAATACCTGATTCATTAAACTGCTAATGCCGATTGGGAAGGTACGCAAAATACTAAACAAATTAATACCAAGAGAGGCCAATTCACCCAGAGATTCCTGAATGCGTTGAATTTCAGTTGCAGGGACAAGATTTTCTCGGGCAAGTTCGTCAAACATCGTGTGCACTATCCGAAGCAAATTCTCTACCCGCAAGTGAGGACCAAACCATAAAAATAGATCAAGAAGAACGGGAAAGAGAATAAGCCCAATATGATTGGCTGTGATATCAAAGCCCGATTTCAGGGAAGAAATTACACCTGGGGGAGGGGAGATTTTCTCGTCGTTTAGAAATTTCATAACCTGTCAATTTTACCATATTGGCCTGCTCTTGGCATCTTTCCAGGAGGCAGGTACAATGGAGGCACACCGATAAAAACAATATATTTACCGTAGAAGGACAAGTTGCCAATCCTTCCAATTATCAACTATCAGAATCCAAATGAATACAAATCGCTACCTTCCAGATACCAACCGAGTCAGTGTATTAACAGCAATTGTCTTACTGGCTTTTGCGCTTACACGTTTAATATCAACAACTGCGTATACTGTTGGTTTTCAGGCTTTTGGGAGAGTAATACGCTTTGACCTGGATTTGCGGCTTCTGATAATAATTCTGGCTTCAGGTCTGACGGCAAGTGGGATGGATTGGTTGTTACGTAGTCATCCAATGCTGGCCGGAAAACGTACGATTGAGCACTGGTTTGTGCCAATGCTGACCTCGCTGGTTTTGGGCGTCCCATTCTATTTGCTTCCCGATGGACCTCTGTGGTGGGTTGCCTTTGGTGCAGGTAGCATTCTTCTGGTTTTGGTCTTTTGGGCAGAATATGTAGTCGCTAGCCCCGGAGACACCAGCTATCCCTTGGCTATGGTTGTACTTATAGTGATTTCTTTTGCATTGTATTTAATTTTGGCACTAGCTTTGCGAAATGCGAATATCCGTTTATTTTTACAGGCTCCAGCACTTTTCATCGCCACTTTTTTCGTATGTTTGCGAACCCTGCATCTTCGACTTGGAGGACGTCGTGAGTTGGCCTGGTCTGCAGGGATTGCGCTCATTGGCATTCAGTTGGCCGCAGGACTACATTATTGGGCAATATCCCCCGTCCGTTATGGAATGTTTCTGCTAGGTTTGCTATATGCTCTGGTAAGCCTGACCGCCAGCCTCCTGGAAGGAATATCCCTTCGGAGAGCAGTCTTTGAACCTTCTGTGATGTTGATTTTGGTTTGGAGTGCAGGTATTTGGTTTGGATAAACGCTTATTTTCATTCAGAACCAAATTTATACTGCTTGTGCATATCGATTTTTATTAAGGAGTAACGCCTCGCGTTTATAGGTGTTACCATAGGCAGCTCACTTTTTGGAGGTAAAATGCATATTTTTCAAGGCATTCTAGTTGTATTTCTTGGGTATTTGATTGGTTCAATCCCTTTTGGCTTTTTAATTGTTAGATTGCGGACAGGAAAAGATGTGACACAAGTGGAAAGCGGTCGAACGGGTGGAACGAATGTGATGCGGGCAGCCGGTTTTTGGTATGGATTTGCCACTGGGATATTGGATATTCTAAAAGCCGCAAGCACCGTATGGATTGCCCGTAGTATTGGCGCAGGTGTCTGGGTAGAGGTTCTTGCTCCGACTGCTGCGATTATCGGTCATAATTACTCGATCTTTTTGCCAGAAAAAAAAGACGGGAAGATTCGTTTGCGTGGAGGTGCAGGTGGGGCTGCCACCGCAGGTGGTGCATTAGGTTTATGGGCACCATCCATACTGATCATTTTCCCAGTTGGTTTATTTATTTTTTTTGCTGTGGGTTATGCATCTGTAACGACAATGAGTGTGGCGTTAATCGCAATGGTAATTTTTATCATCCGCGCATGGCTGGGGCTATCTCCATGGCAATATATTCTATATGGTCTTCTGGCCGAAGTTTTACTAATCTGGGCATTGCGACCGAATATTAAACGCCTTATTGCAGGAGAAGAACGCTTACATGGTTGGCGAGCAAAAGGTAAGGTATGGGGGGAGGGGGAGACCAGGGGGGAATGATAAAGAAATGTTACATGAAATTAATTAAGCCCTTGAAGTATTTACTTCAAGGGCTTATTGTTATCTAGCTTGCTTTTTGTTCGCATCCACTTCTTTAAGAGCTGTATTATATGCGAATTCTAAGTTTTGCTTATGCAGCTCAGCCGCCAAGCCACCAAGATGGATCCGACTTTTCCCACATTTTTCCACATCCTGGCTTGCCAGAAAGTCCATCGGCGATTTTCTGCGAAGCGCGGTTCTTGCTGCTTTTTCAATTGCATTGAGGTAGTAAAGATTTTCGTTAATTGATGGTTCAACTTCGCCGCGCAATATGATCTCTCCATGTCCCTGAACGATATTCTCCAAAGACATTTCCCGGACATTTTCATAGAAAGCATACATATCTTCGATATTTCCGTCGGGAAGATAAGGAATAGGCATAAAAGCATCACCAGCAAAAAGAACCCGATCTTCAACCACTAATACGGCAATCCCATCTTCGCTGTGGCCAGGAGCGGGAATGATTTTTAAATGTTTCTTCCCAATTTGCAATAATAATTCACCATCATCAAGAGTCATGGTTGGCAAAATTATTTCAATCTGATGCAAAGCTGAATTTCTTTTTTTCGCATCATTTAGGGCAGGGATGCCGCGTTCATACAGCAGCTCACTGCATCGAGTGTGTGCAATGATGGTTGCGTCTGGAAAAAAACAATTTCCCCATGTATGATCAGCATGATAATGGGTATTGATGATATATCGAATACTGGTTTGAAGCTCCCTTTCAACAAAATCGCGAATTGCAATCGATTCTTCAGGAAGAGCCAAAGTATCTATTAATACAGCCCACTTGGGTCCTACAACAACCCCAGCTGTAACCTGTGCATAAACATTGCTTTGAAACCAATAAACATTATCAGATACGCGTTCGCGATGCATTAATAACCTCTCAAAATAGTTTCCCTATTGATAGCATAAACGGTACCTAAAAGTCAAGCCGAATTTCAAATTAGCCTGTAAAATTAACTTGTAATCATGTGTAAATATAAAATATCCCCCTATAGATTGACTTGCATCCTCGTCTTGAGCATGATAAACTTTTAGCCGAGATGAATCTCTCCTTGCTAGTAGTGACCCCTCAACCTAGGTTTGGTGAACTTCTTAGCCAAATCTTACTTAAAAAACTTTCTTGTGAAATCAAGATTGTGGATGATAAAGCGGCCGCTCTAGACGAAATACAGCGCCAGAACTTCACCCATGCATTAATAGATACGGATATTAAGAACGAAATTGTTCTTGACCTTGGGCAAATTTTGCGTGAAGCAAATGCTGATATTCGCCTTGTCATTATCTCTGACAGCCAAACGATCCCAACTTTTGAAGCACTCCGCCCCTGGAGCCTGCTGAGTAAACCCTTCGATATTCCAGATCTCCTTCGTATATTGGATGATGAAATTGAGCAAGAACATCCTTCCCTGCCAGAATCATCTAATGGTGAAGGCAAAAACCTGGTTGAAGATTCGGAGAGCCTTCCTTGGTTGCAGGATGTGAGCAAAGCTGCCCAACATCTTACTCGCCTAACACTTGAATCATCTGCTCAAGCCACACTGATTATTCGTAATCGAAAGATGTGGTCTTACGCAGGTCAACTTTTGGAATCTGCAACTTCTGAATTAGTTCAAGTTGTAAACGAAGATAAAAAAACCGGTGACCTGCTCAAGTTTCTCCGTCTTGATGCCACAAAGGCGGAGCATATGCTTTATGCAACCCAACTTGGCGAGAATATCAATCTTGCGATGGTTTTTGATGCGGAAACACCTTTCAGTGCGATTCGTCACCAGGCGACGCATTTGGCTGATTCCCTTGAATTTTCATTACAAGAGGCTACGCCCACGCTACCCTCTGAAAAATCTTCCTCTCAAAAGACCGAAACCGAAGACTTTCTTGACATCTTTGATTTTGAAGGCGAAGATGGAGATCTTTCCCAGTTCTCTAATATCTCGGATATATTGGAGAATATTCCCAACCCTAATCCTTTTAGTGCCTCTACAGAAGGTAAAACCAGCACCCTTCGCGAAGAATTGACCGCCAATGGTCAGATGCATTCTCCTAAAACAGAGACGCGCCCTTCAACACCAGTTAAAAATTCATCGGTATCACCCCGAAAATCTCCCCAGGTAACTTCCGGAAGAATGTTATTCCAGGATGAGGGGCCTAGAGAAGTTGATCTCGAGGCAACACAGGTTCAGGAATCACGATCTAAATATGATCTTGATCTTGAGGTGACCCGTGTTGGGAAAACCAACCGCCCTGAAACTCCATTACATAATCCAGGCTCCGATGAATTAGATGTAACACGCCCACATTCCCGTAGTAGAGCTGCCGGGCTTGTGAACCTTCAGCCTGCTTCTCCCGGCATGTACGATCTTACGTACGCCTGCTTGCTGATCCCACGGTTTGGTTCTCACCACCTAACTGGTGACCTTGCTGTACGTATATCAGAGTGGATTCCCAACATCTGCATCGCCTATGGTTGGCGGTTGGAATATATTTCAGTTCGGCCAGATTATTTGCAGTGGGTAGTCAATGTGCCCCCCTCATCATCTCCGGGTCATCTTATGCGCGTCATGCGCAAGCAAACCTCAGAGAAAATTTTCGAAGATTTTTTGCGTTTGAAAAAGGAAAATCCATCTGGCGATTTTTGGGCGCCAGGCTATCTGATTATGGGCGGTAGCCAACCACACCCCTCGAAACTGGTCAAAGATTATATCCAAAGTACGCGTGAACGTCAGGGTTCTTAATTCCCCTTTCGCCAAACACAAACTGAACATTTTATTTTCACGAATGGCGAAATTTTCGCCATTTTCTTTATCACAAAGATAATTGCTATGCCCCCAACTCTATATTTAATTGACGGTCATGCATTGGCCTACCGAGCTTATTTTGCTCTCAGTGGAGCAAATCCTGATCGTTGGCAAACATCTACCGGTGAACCAACAGCTGGGATATTTGGATTTGCAAGCGTACTTATGCGTCTACTTGAAAACGACAAGCCCGATTATATGGCTGTAGCTTTTGATGTAGGCAAAACCTTTCGGCATGAAATGTATCCCGAATATAAGGGTACTCGCGCTAAAATGCCCGACGACCTCCGTCCTCAAATTGAGCGTATTCGCCAACTTGTAGATAGCTTCAACCTTCCTCGGCTCGAAATGGATGGATACGAAGCCGACGATGTGCTGGGCAGCGTTGCTCGTCAGGCTGCTGAACAGGGACTTGGTGTAAAGATCATTACTGGAGATCGTGATTTGCTCCAACTGGTAAACGAACGGGTTATTGTCAACCTCCCTGGCCGTTCAATGAGCGACGCTCGTGATTATTATCCAGCAGATGTAGAAAAGAAGCTTGGTGTCCGCCCCGATCAGGTTGTGGATATGAAAGCTCTAATGGGGGATAGTTCAGATAATATCCCCGGCGTCTATGGGATTGGCGAGAAGACGGCGCAAAAATTACTTGCACAGTACGAAACCCTTGATGGCATTTATGCTCATCTGGATGAAATCCCGAAACGCTTCCAGTCCAAACTTGCTACCGATAAAGAGGCAGCCTATCTGAGCCAGGATTTGGCACGCATCCGCGTAGACCTGCCCGTACACCTTGATATTGAGCAATCCCGCACGGATCAACTTGATGCACCTGCGGTTACGGCGTTATTTCGCGACCTTGAGTTTCATTCTCTCATCAATCGTCTCAACAAGCTGACGGATACCGCCGCTCCACCTGCTGCAGAGGGTCAACTTTCCCTCTTTAGTCGGGCGGATGCACCTGTCATCTCCTCGCCGAAAGAATCTGTTTCGATCACCACGCAAATTGTGGACACGGCTGAAGGATTGGCTGATTTGGCGAAAAAACTCCAACAGTCAGAGATGATCGCGCTGGATACGGAAACTACATCCACTGATGAGATGCAGGCTGAGTTGGTCGGTATTTCGCTTGCGTACAAAACAGGTGAAGGTTTCTATATCCCAACCGGTCATAAAAAGGGAAAACAGCTTCCGCTCGAAGATGTACTGGAAGCATTACGCCCATCGTTAATAAACCCAAAAATTCAGAAAATTGGGCATAATTTGAAATACGATATTATTTTGCTGGCGCGTAATGGTTTGCATGTAATGCCACATTCTTTTGACACGATGATTGCCGAGTGGTTGCTTGATCCGGCTTCTCGCAGCCTTGGTTTGAAAAAGCTCGCTTTTGTGCGTTTGGGTGAGCAAATGATCGAGATAGAAGAATTGATCGGCACAGGAAAAAAGCAGATCAGCATGGCCGATGTCGCTATTGAGAAGGCTGCCCCATA
>NZ_CEYOSI010000138.1:0-9191 GCF_982879505.1 Candidatus Desulfolinea nitratireducens | reverse complement strand
GAATAGGAACGGGGTAAGTGCGCGCAAGAGAACCCCAATTAACCTGCACCAAACGTTCTTGTTCGGTAGTGCGGAGGATATTAGGGCAATCACTGCGATGGATGCTGGCGCCTCGTCCACGCGTGATATAGCCGACGATCTCATCTCCCGGGGTTGGATTGCAGCATTTTGCCACATTGGTTAGGAGACCTTTCAGCCCAACGACATTGATCGCATTCGTGGCTTCGGCTCCGCTGTCAGGAGCGGATGGGAGAAGGGTCTCAGCTTGCTGTTCTTCATTTGAAAGTTGGGTAACAACCGAATTGACGGACAGATCGCCAATACCCAGGGCTAGAGATAGATCCTCTGTGCTTTGATAACCCATCCGTCTAGCCAGGTTTTCGAAATTTGTTTTTTCTTTGATACCGATTCTTTGCAGTTCTTTTTCAAGGAGGGTTCGTCCCTGAGCAATATTTTGCGCTTGGTCTTGTTTGCGAAACCAGACACGCATTTTCGATTTCGCACGTTGAGTTTTTACCAGCCCCAGGTTCGTATTTAGCCAGTCTCGGCTGGGGCCTCCGCGTTTTGCCGTCAGGATATGAACTTGTTCACCAGTTTCCAGTTCATGACTAAGCGAGACAAGTTTTCCATTTACCTTTGCACCGCGGCAGCGATGTCCCACGTCTGTGTGGATATGGTAGGCAAAGTCAATCGGTGTTGAGCCGGCTGGCAGGTCGATAATATCCCCATTTGGAGTAAAGATATAGACGCGATCCTGGAAGACATCCGTTTTCATACTTTCAACGAATTCTGTGGCATCATCCACATCCTGATCCCACTCCATCATTCGACGGAGATTGTCAATGCGCTCATTATATAAATCGTTTCTCCCTCCATCTTCTTTATACCGCCAATGGGCTGCGATACCAAACTCTGCGCTTTCGTGCATTTCTGGAGTACGGATCTGTATTTCCAGTGGTTTTCCATCATCGTGGATGACGGCTGTATGCAGTGATTGGTAGAAATTGTCTTTTGGGGCGGCAATATAATCGTCAAATTCGTTGGGCAATGGGCGCCAGCGAGTGTGGATCAAGCCTAGGGCAGAGTAACAATCCGGAACATCATTGACAATGATCCTGATGGCACGCACATCCCGCACCATCTCAAAAGGTTTGTTTTTTTTCATCATCTTGCGATAGATGGAATATATATGTTTCGGACGCCCTGTGACTTTGGATTGAATTCCCTCCCGGGTGAGCATTTTTTCCAGCTCGATCAGCATAAATTGGATCTGTTTTTCACGCCCCTCCCGGCGAGAATCAAGATGTGATGCGATCTCTTTATATTTCTCAGGATTTGTATTCCGAAATCCGAGATCTTCCAACTCCCATTTGATTTGCCAGATACCCAGCCGATTGGCTAGGGGAGCAAAAATATCTAGCGTTTGTTGTGCGATCCGCTTGCGTTTGTGTTCAGGCATAAATCTCAGTGTACGCATATTATGGAGACGATCAGCAAGTTTGATCAGAACTATGCGAACATCATTTCCCATCGCAAGAAAGGTCTTTCGCAAGGTTTCAGAGACCAGGTCGGGACTACGACCCATCAGGGCAGGTTTATTGTAGCGTTCTTCTTCTGCTTCATTTTCCTGCTGGCGCAGCTCTCCAGTTTCGCTGGCTTTGAGGATCTCTGCGTGTTGATTATCCTTGGAGACGCGCGGTAAATTGGTTAATTTTGTGACCCCATCTACCAAATTTGTGATTTCTCCGCCAAAATCATTTTGCAAATCGTCTAATGTGATTTTGGTATCCTCTACCGTGTCGTGTAGCAGACCTGCAGCTATGACGGCTGTCGGAACCTGTAGTTCTGCCAGTATGGAAGCCACAGCAAGGCAATGGGTGACATAAGGCTCCCCTGAAGCCCGTTTTTGCCCACGGTGGGCTTTTTCAGCAACCCTATAGGCGCGTTGAACCAGCTCTCTGTCTGCCAGGCTATTTTTTTCAGGGAGTTGGGCAAGCAGCCCATCGATGGTAATTGCAACGGTTGAACTTTTCATATAATCCTATTTTAGCTCATGCTGTGAAGTTGTCAAACAACGCTTTGACATCCATGCCCTCTCATGCTAAACTAGCCACGTTAATTGCGGCGCTCTCGGAAGAGAGCGCCTTTTTCGGGCAAGTTACCAAACAGGAATATGTGATGAGAACAGTATTCTGGGATTACGAAACTAACGAAACAAAAATGATTGACCAGCGTCTGTTGCCAGAGGCTTATAAGATCGTCTCCTTTCAGCGTTATGCAGACGTGGGAACAGCAATTACCGATATGGTCATTCGTGGCGCACCGGCAATTGGCGCTGCCGCAGGATTTGGGATGGCATTGGCAGCACAGGAATCCAGAGCAAGTGAGGTTACCTCGTTACGCGCGGATCTTCAATCTGCTGCCGATATTTTACGTGTTGCCCGCCCCACGGCAGTCAACCTCGCCTGGGCTCTCGACAGAATCTTGGGCGTTGCGAATTCATTTGAAGGCAGCACGGATGATCTGAGAGAGGCCATGTTAAAAGAAGCCCAGCTCATCGCCGACGAAGATGTTGAAATTAACAAACGGATGGCTGAATATGGCGCGGCGCTGATCGAGGATGGTGATACGATCATTCATCATTGCAATACTGGCTCCCTTGCCACGGTTGACTGGGGGACAGCTCTGGGTGTGATCCATACCGCGCATGAACAGGGCAAAAATATCCATGTGTTGGTTGATGAGACTCGACCACGTTTGCAGGGCGCGCGCCTGACAGCCTGGGAGTTAAAAGAATACGGCATCCCATTTGATATTATCAGCGATAATATGGCGGGGCATTTCCTCTACACTGGTCAGGTCCAGCGGGTTGTTTTTGGCTCAGATCGAACAGCGGCAAACGGAGATGTGGTCAATAAAATCGGAACGTATATGCTTTCACTAGCTGCAAAAGACAATGATGTACCAGCATATGCAGTTGTTCCTACCTCAACGATTGATTTATCATTGGCTCATGGTGGTTTGATCCCCATCGAAGAGCGTGGGCAGGAAGAAGTTCTCAGTCTTGAGTTACTGGGGCGAAAAGCATCACCTGTTGGTTCAACGGCACGCAATATTGCTTTCGATGTCACACCGCATCGATTGGTAACGGCTATCGTGACTGAAAACGGGGTCGTTTATCCGCCCTTTGATTTGAATTTGAAGAAAGTGGTTGAAAACAAATGATGGATATTTTACTTACTGGCTCTGTGGCCTACGATTACTTGATGACCTTCCCGGGTAAATTTGAAGAACAGATTCTCCCCGAACGTCTCTCCTCGATCAGCCTCTCCTTTTTAGTGGATTCGATGACCCGTCAACGTGGTGGTGTTGCCCCAAATATCGCTTATACCCTGGCTTTGCTGGGTAAAAAACCGCGTTTGATGGCGACTGTAGGCGAGGATTTTGGTGACTACCGAACCTGGCTTGACGCTCAGGGAGTGGACACAAAATCTGCACAGGTCGTGCCAGGAGTTTTTACTGCATCCTTCTTTGCAACCACTGATCAAACCAGTGCACAGATTGCCAGTTTTTATCCGGGCGCTATGGCCCACGCAGCGGAACAATCCCTTAAAGATATCACGCCAAAGCCTGATCTGGTCGTTGTCTCCCCCAACGATCCGGCAGCGATGAAAAACTTCGCTGCCGAGTGCCGTGAACTGGATATTCCCTATCTCTACGACCCAAGCCAGCAATTGCTGCGTCTCGAGGGAGATGAGATCGCCCGCGACATGCAGGGGGCGCACTTCCTTTTTGTGAATGATTACGAATTTGGCCTGATCTCGAAAAAAACCGGGTTGGATTTGGATGGGATGCTTGAACAGGTTAAGATCATCATTGTCACGCGTGGTAAAGATGGCGCGGATGTTTATGCCGATGGGAATGAATATCATATCCCGACCGTCCCTGAACAGGAGATCGTTGATCCGACAGGGGTGGGCGATGCCTTCCGTGGCGGATTTTTAGCCGCCTATGCTCATGGCTGGGATTGGGAACTCTGTGGTCAGATTGGTTCCCTGGCAGCCGTCTATGTGCTGGAGCAAAATGGCACCCAAAATCATAGCTATTCACGGGAAGAATTTGTAACCCGGTTTAGACAGCATTTTGATGATGCTGGTAAACTTGATATACTTTTGTATTAATTATTTATTTTTAAATAACTAGAAAACAACTAGTAAGGAGTAATAATGACTGAATACGATATTAAAGATCTGAGTCTCGCAGAGGGCGGCCGTCGCCGCATCGATTGGGCAGAGCGCGAGATGCCTGTTTTGCGCCAAATCAAGGAACGTTTTACGAAGGAAAAACCTTTTAAGGGAATTCGCATGTCGGCTTGTTTGCACGTCACCACCGAGACCGCCAATTTAATGGCAACCCTGCAAGCGGGAGGGGCAGATGTTGTGATAACGGCATCAAACCCATTGTCCACGCAGGATGACGTAGCTGCTGCCCTTGTCAATCAATATGAGATCCCGGTTTTCGCCATCAAAGGCGAAAGCAACGCGACTTACTACAAACATCTGACCGCTGCCCTTGACCACAAACCCCACATCACTATGGATGATGGCGCAGATTTGGTTTCTGTGATCCACAAGGATCGCCGTGAACTGCTCGATGGCATTATCGGCAGCACCGAGGAGACAACCACTGGCGTGATCCGCTTGAAGGCTATGTCCGCCGACGGTGCGCTGGAATTCCCTGTGATCGCAGTCAATGATGCGCTAACGAAACATCTCTTTGACAATCGCTATGGAACCGGTCAATCGACAATTGACGGCATCTTTCGTGCGACCAACGTGCTAATTGCAGGTAAAACATTTGTCGTGGCTGGGTATGGTTGGTGCGCCCGCGGCCTTGCCATGCGTGCAGCAGGTATGGGTGCGAACGTGATCGTGACAGAAATTGATCCAATGAAAGCCCTCGAAGCTGTTATGGATGGATACCGCGTTATGCCGATGATCGAAGCTGCCCCCATTGGTGACTTCTTTGTCACCCTGACAGGCGACATAAATGTGATCGACAAACACCACTTTGAAGTGATGAAAGATGGCGCCATTGTTGCCAATTCTGGCCACTTCAATGTTGAGATCAATATTCCATCCTTGGCTGAGATGGCTGTAGGTGACCCAACCTTGGTACGTCCCTTTGTTGAACAATACGATCTGCCCGATGGCCGCCGCATCCATATCTTGGGTGAAGGTCGCCTGATCAATCTGGCTGCTGCTGAGGGGCATCCCGCCTCGGTGATGGATATGTCTTTCGCCAACCAGGCGCTCTCAGCTGAATATATGGTCAAGAACGCCAAGACCATGGAAGCGAAGGTTTATTCCGTGCCGGAAGATATTGACAACGAAATTGCCCGTCTGAAACTGGAAGCAATGGGCGTTGGTATCGATATTCTGACCGCAGAGCAGATCAAGTACCTGAACTCCTGGGAAGAGGGCACTTAAGCCAGCAAAGATTATTGGTAATTTAAAAGGGCGGACAATTGTCCGCCCTTTTTTGATAGAATATGACGATGGATATTCGCCCTGTATTCGAATTGACTGATGAAGTCTATGACGCATTTTTGCGATTAATTCCCCAACTCTCGTCGGTTGGTGTTCCCACCCGGGATGAATTGTCGGAGTTGATTGTAGCGGATGCGACTACCCTCCTTGTGGCCCGTCAGGATGGCGGAGGCAAGCCGATCATCGGAGCGCTGACTCTGGTTTGCTTCCGTGTCCCAACCGGATTACGTGCCCATATCGAGGATGTCATTGTGGACGAATCTGCGCGAGGGCAGGGTGTTGGTGAGGCGTTGATGCGGGAAGGTCTCCGTTTGGCGGCAGAGTACGGCGCGAAGGGGATGATGCTCACATCCAACCCGCGACGTGTGGCAGCGAATAAGCTTTATCAGAAAATGGGATTTAAAGAATGGGAAACAAATCTCTATTTCTATGAATTTTAGGTGAAGCGAAGATATTTTTCTGTTGCCTTTTCAAGATCTGCATAATAGCCGCGATAGGATTCGGGCAGCAATTTGGCCATTTGATACATCATCTCATCGACCATTTTTTGTCTCACCTCGCTGGTGACTCGCTCTCCTTGGCTTTCGAGGAAAAAAGGTTTTCCCACCCGGATATGAAAATCAGTTCGTCTTAATCGTTTTATATTTTCAGGAAATGCCTCTCCACCCCAATGAGCAACAGGTTGCAGTGGTGCCTTACTGCGCAGTGCAATCGGCACGATTCCGGGGAGGGCGCGATTTAACTGACCACCCCGACTGCGGGTACCTTCGGGAGAAATTCCAAAAATATAGCCTTCTTTGAGCATCGATAAAGATTTCCGAATTGCGGTCATATCTGCTTCGCCACGTCTCACCGGGATCAGTTTCCAAACATTGAAAAGCCAATAAAAAAGAGGGTTATCCCAAGATTCAGCTTTTGCCATTGCGGTAATTGGTCTGGGCTGGAGATGGGAAAATATAAGAGGAACTTCCAGTGAATTAATATGATTGGCGAAAAGAATTAGCGGTCCAGTGCGGGAAACTTTATCCAGATCAGCCTTGTCTATGCGGCAAATGATGGCGGTGCCGATTTCAATCAATTTGCTGATTATGCGGTATTGCCTGCCCAACCGGATCATATTTTTAACCGATTATTTCCAGTGAGAGAGGGAGGATTTCAATGGTGGCTTTTTTGCTGGCAGAGCAAATAATCTCCCCATCAGTGTGGATGGGCATTGACCCCTTAAGCACATTGACCTGGAGTTTGTTTGTGCGCTTCATCTGCACCTCTGGTTCGTTAAACTGTGTTCCCTGTACAAAACGGGGAAGCAAAGTAAGCATACGGGGACGACTGACCTCTTCTGCAATGCATAGATCAAAAAGCCCATCGTCGATAAAGGCCTCCGGTGCTGTCATAAATCCGCCGCCTATCCGACGACCATTCATTACTGAAATCAGTAAGGTGGGCATCTCTATAGTTTCTCCGTCCATGATGATTTGCAGGGTGGGAGCTTGATAATATAGGAAGATGTTTTGCAGGGCTGCTATCAGATAAGCCAGAAATCCGCGCGGCCATTTGATTTTCTCGGCAAGAATGCCGCCCGCTGCGTCAAAGCCGATACCGAGGCCATTTGCAAAATACCGACCTTCAGGAAGATCATCTGTGACGATGTGACCCATATCAATTTTACGACGTGTGCTTTTTGCAATCAGTTTACAGGCTGTTTCAATATTCTGTTCCTGTTCTAATCCATAAGCGAGATCGTTGCCTGTACCAATACTGATAATGCCCAGTGCAGGCCGGGAACTGCTATCGGGGTAGGAGAGCATAATTCCATTGAGCACCTCGTTGATCGTTCCATCCCCGCCTACTGCAACGACAATATCGTAGCCCTCGCGGGCAGCTTGTTCAGCTAATTTGATGGCATGCCCCGGCTCATTCGTCTGAACCAACTGAAAATCGAGGGCGTAACTGCGCAGGGTTTCCTCGATCAAGGGAATCTTTTCGGCGCTCTTTCCGCGTCCACTGGCGGGATTGGCAATAACAAAATATTTCATGCAGTCACAAATTCCAGTCCTTGATGAATAATCTCTATTTCCAATTGCTGGCCCTCATAGCAAAGGGTTTCGCCATCACAATGAGCGGGCAGGGTGCCTTTGGTTGCTTTGGCTATTATATTTTTCGTCCGGCCGGTTGTGATCTCTGGCTCGTTAGCCTGGGTACCTTTCAGGAAGAGGCCGATCAACTGGAAAATGCGCAGCTTGGGTGCTTCATTGACAATGCAGAGATCCAGTTCTCCATCGCTGGGAGAGCTCTCAGGAGTCATATAAAAGCCGCCTCCCATCCGCTTTCCGTTCATGATAGAGATCATCAGCGAAGGTTTTGTGAGCGTCTCTCCGTTGTAGGTGATATCCACGATGGGGGCTTTATAGTATAAAAATACAGTTTGCAAGGCTGCAATAAGATATGCCAGCAAGCCGCGGGCCCAGGTGATTTTCTCTGCCTGAAAGCCGACCGCTGCATCAAAACCGATGCCGACCCCATTGCCAAAATAGCGACCTTCAGGATAGTCGCCACCCTTAACAAGCCCAATATCAGCAACCAATCGCTTGTTCTGGGCCAATGCAAGGCAGGTCTCATTGAGATTGTCAGGGATGCCCATGCCGTAGGCCAGGTCATTGCCTGTCCCAACGGGGATGATGCCCAAAGCGGTTTGATCAAAACCGGCCGTACGGGCGCGCATCAAGCCATTCAGCGCCTCGTTGGCTGTCCCATCTCCGCTGGCCGTGACGACAACATCGTAGCCATCTTGGGCAGCCTGCTCGGCGATCTCTGCTGCGTGCCAGGGGCGCTCTGTGCGCACCAGATCATAATCCAGATGATTGGCTTTTAAAGCATCTTCAATAGATGGGACTGCTTTTTCAGCGTAGCCCCTCCCTGAAATGGGATTTACAATGACTAAATATTTCATGGATCCTCCTGTCTAAACTCCAGCGAGTTTATCATAAAGTAGATGGTTTTGGAAAAAGATCAGCAGTAGAAATCATCCTTTTTGCTTAATAAAATTACATTTTGATTAATTTTCAATCAAGGAGGATTCTGGTCTTGTGTGATTCTTTGTTTTCCAATGAGAAGAATTGTCATTCCAAGGAGTAAACTATATGGGAATGAGAAATATAAAAAAGGAATTGATTTTGTGAAGATCAATAAAAACGAGATCGCCAAGAGGACAAACGATACTTTTTCTTGTCTGAGAGAAAGTTTTCTGGAAACCAGGATCAGCATAAGGGGAAAAAATAACAGACTTAGATCATGGTAATGAAGATGGGGTGCAAAAAATAAGCTGAATATGACTGAGAGACCCAAAAGGGAACTGGTTTCTTTGGCAGTAAATGTCCAGAAAAAAAATAAAACAACGATTGAAATAAAATATAAAACCCAGCCAATAGTTTGAATAAGGCTTGGATCCAAGAAAGAAAAAGTCCGTGACATTAAGCCGATCAGGTTAATCATGGAGGCTTCTTTCATGCCATACCAGGTTCCCTCTCCGCTGATCGTTAAAATGCGGATAAAATCCTGAGTACCTTCAATCCCAAGAATACCAAAACTCAGCAAAGCCAGCGCGGCACCCAATCCAACAAAATAGCTAAATGCCTTTTTGTT
>NZ_CEYOSI010000137.1:1362-9237 GCF_982879505.1 Candidatus Desulfolinea nitratireducens | reverse complement strand
TAAACTTTTGCCCTTTTGAGGAGGGGCAATCTACCTTTTTGCAGTGGAGTCATAGGTAAGTTTTAAAAGATGTATAGAGAAGTTTTAAAAGATATACTGAGAAGATTTTTATAAAGCCTTGGGTGAATTATACCCATGAACAATTATGCTATACTACCCTATCTTTATCTTATATCCCCCCCATCCACCCGGAGATATGAATAGCATGAATTATTCATTTGTCGAGACCAATGGCATTCGCCTGCACGTTGCCCAGGATGGCCCGGACGAGGGTCCCCTGGTGATCCTTTTGCACGGTTTTCCCGAATTTTCCTATGGTTGGAAAAAGCAGATCCCCGCGTTGGCGTCTGCCGGTTATCGAGTCTGGGTTCCAGACCAGCGCGGCTACAACTTGAGCGATAAACCGGAGGGGCTGGCAGCCTACAGCCTCGATGAACTGGCCGCCGATGTGATCGGTCTGATCGATGCTGCCGGTCAGAAGCAGATCTTTTTAATCGGGCATGACTGGGGCGCAGCCGTCGCCTGGTGGGTGGCCGCCAAATACCCGGATCGGTTAAAGAAGATGGTAGTGATGAACGTCCCGCACGGTGCCGTCATGCAAAAGCATTTGCGCAGTAATTTTGCCCAATTGCGCAGGAGCTGGTATATCTTTTTCTTCCAGATCCCCTGGCTGCCGGAGTTTTTGGCCCGCCTCGGTAATTGGAAGATGCTCGCAGAACTGCTCAAAAAGAGCAGCCATCCGGATACCTTTACAGATGATGACCTGGAGCAATACCGCCAGGCCTGGTCTCAACCAAAGGCCTATAAATCCATGCTTAATTGGTATCGGTCATTTGTGCAGAAGCCTCCCAAGCCTCCGGCCAGCTCTCGGATCACTGTCCCGACCCTGCTGATCTGGGGCGCCCAGGATACGGCCCTGGGACGGGAGATGGCCCAGCCAAGTATTGAGCGCTGTGATGATGGACGTCTTGTTTTTATTGAAGAGGCCACTCATTGGGTGCAGCATGACGAAGCCGAACGTGTGAATCAGTTGGTCGGTAACTTCCTGAGGGATTGAGGAAGAGGAACTTTTGAAAAAGAAAAAAACCCTCCAAAAAATGGACTGGCCGAAAATCGCCCGCCTGCTGCTGACCTCCCGCATCATGGATGAGCTCGAAGAGAATGAGCTTGTTCCCCAGGGAAAGATCATGTACCAGTTTTCCGCGAAAGGACATGAACTGGCTCAAATACTTTTGGCGCAAACTCTTACCCATCCGCACGATGCGGCAACAGTTTATTACCGGTCGCGCCCTTTTATGTTGGCGGCCGGGCTGTCTGTGCAGGAGGCCTTTGCAGCAGGGTACGCCAAAACAGGCTCCCCTTCCGAAGGTCGTGATGTTGGGGTTGTTTTCTCGATGAAAGCACGCGATAGTGCAACTGTCCTGCCCTCGTCTGGAGCGGTGGGCGCACAATATACACCCGCTGCAGGCTGGGCGCAGGCCATCCGTTACCGCCAGAAAACAGGCAAAGATAATAACTGGGATCATGCCATCGCCCTTGCCTTGGGGGGAGAAGGCTCCACCGCAGCAAATGGTTTTTGGGCGGCACTTAATATCGTCACCACCCGTGACTTACCCTATCTCTTTTTCATTGAGGATAACGGTTTCGCCATCTCTGTCCGCTCTGAATCGCAAACGCCTGGCGGAAATCTGGCCGCCAATTTGCGATCCTACAAGAATCTGCATATCATCGAAGCTGATGGAACTGATCCTGTCGATGCCTCAGTAAAAATAGCCCAGGCCGTTGCCTATGTGAGGGATGGAAAACCATGCCTGATCCGTTTGAAGGTAGTTCGGATCATGGGGCATACCTTTATCGATGACCAGAGCTACAAATCCGATGTAGAGAGGGAAGAGGATATCGAACGGGATCCCCTAAATCGATTAAAGGATTTTTTGCCCGATCTGGATTGGGATGCCTTGGAGAAGGAGGTCGAGGCTGAGGTGCGTGCTGCGGCTGATATCGCGTTTCAACACCCGGACCCTGAACCTGCCTCCGCCACCGATCAATTATTCTCATCCCCATCTTTAACGGAGAAGGAGTCCCTTTCCGGCACAGCTATTTCGCCCGATCAGGATGGCTCTCGGATTAGCCTGATCGAAGCCGTCAAACGGACTCTTGAATCCGAGATGCTGATTAATCCAGACATCCTGGTCTTTGGGGAGGATGTGGGCCTCAAAGGTGGTGTCCATGGTGCAACCGCGCATATGCAGGAAAAATTTGGCGAGGAGCGTGTTTTTGACACCTCCCTGTCTGAGGAGGGGATCATGGGCAGCGCGGTGGGACTCTCTGCGGCGGGATTGATGCCCGTTCCTGAGATCCAATTTCGTAAATACGCCGACCCGGCCACTGAGCAGATCAATGATATTGGTACCCTGCGCTGGCGTACAGCGGGAAAGTTTTCTGCGCCAATGGTTTTACGTATCCCGGTCGGATTCGGCAGGAAAACCGGAGACCCGTGGCACTCGGTGACGGGTGAGGCCATTTATGCGCATACGCTTGGTTGGCAACTGGCCTATCCATCCAATGCTGCGGATGCAGCCGGCTTGTTACGCACTGCTTTGCGCGGTGAGGACCCGGTCATCTTCTTCGAGCATCGCGCCTTGCTGGATACCTCGCAGGCCCGCAGGCCCTGGCCGGGGGACGCATACACCCTTCCTTTAGGGGTGGCCAACAAATTGTCCGAGGGCGAAGCGCTGACAGTGGTCACCTGGGGCGCGATGGTTTATCCCGTGCTGGAAGCATCCAAAGGGTTGGAGGGGGTTGAAATCCTGGATCTGCGCACGATTTCTCCCTGGGATAAAGTTTCCGTTCTGAGCTCTGTTAAAAAGACCGGAAGGTGTCTGATTGTCCATGAAGATACGCTTACCGGAGGATTCGCGGGTGAGATCATGGCTGTGATTGCCTCAGAAGCTTTCGAGTGGCTGGATGCGCCTCCTCAACGTCTGACGACCCCGGATACACCGATCCCCTATAATCTTCCCATGATGAATGCGGTTCTGCCAGGTATGGAAAAAATCAGAAAAAAAATGAATTGGTTATTGGCCTATTAGGATCTGGATGTCTGATAAAAATTCCCCTTTTTTCAAAGGCGCTATTTGGATAGGTCTGCCTTTTTTACTTGCTGGCGCTGTCGTGATCCGGCAGTCTGTTCTGGTGGGCATGGCTGATGAATCTACACCGCGCTGGATCGGGATCGCATTTGGGCTGATGTTCTTTAACGCAGGCATTACCTACCCTCTCTTTGATGGATGCGATTTTCAATCAATTCAGGGATAAGAAGTGGTTCTCTTGTTCGCAAGCCCTGACCATATTATCCATTCCCCTGATTTTCCCCCTGCTCTTCAATTGGGTGGCTTTTGGACCGGGAGAACGTGAATTTGGGATCAGTATATCGATCCCCTTTCTCACTTTTGAATTCGACCGTGCAAATGAAATAATCGGGCGAATCGCCTTTGGAATTCCTGCGCTCCTGATGGATGCGTTTCTTGGGTATGGTATGTAAGGCCTTGTTGTAGAGCGGGTTGGTAAAAAGAAAGCCGAGGAACTTTAGGCATACATTAGACTTCATGCAAAAGTCCCTTTTTGACACTGCTCTAGCCTCCGGGAGAATATATGCAAGAGGTCGATTGAAATAATGGACCCAGAAGAAGAAAATTAATATTATCCTGAGTTGCGGATAAGGGATCGGTGCGGGATACCCTTTCGGGCAAAAGCCCTTTAAGGGTACACGTTAATCCCTGCCTCATGACATGCAAGTCGGATAAATCCGACTTTTTTCCTGGCCCGAAGGGCTTACATACCCTTGTAGGGCACTTTGTGCTGAGTTAGGGCTTTCGCGAAGCACAAAGCGTGTAGCCCGCACGGGAATAATGATGAGATACCCTAAACGCAACTCAGGTTATTTTATTTAAAATAGCGAGAGAATCGCTCGCTATTTTTTTATTCACCTATTGATATTCAGATAAACAGGTTATGAGCGTCCCGCGGTTTTTTGTTGCTTTAAAATCTGAATCACGGGAACCTGTGGGACGTTTTACTTAGAGAAAATTAACAAACTTAAGTGAACATCAATAACTCAGAAATATTTTTGAAAACTACTCCAGAATTTCAGACAGTTCCTCTGGCGTATAAGGCTTCAAAACAACATCCTTTACCCCAGACTGGAGATATTTGGTTGTGTTTTCCACGCTTGGTGCAGCAGAAAGGATCAGGGTCTTCCGGCCCAGTTTTTTGAGTGAGCTTAAGCTTTGATCGGCGAGGGTTTCATCGAGCAGGAGTAAATCGGCTTTGGGATCGATTTGCTCCAACACAGTTTTGCCTGCGCTGCTGAGAGAGGTGGTAACAAACTCAGCCCATTCGCCTTTGGGGGCGATCAAGGCGATTTTGCCAGGAGCATCGCTTAGATCAGCAGCAGGAGCGGTTTCAGCCGCAGGTAGCTCAATGCTGAAGGTGGTCCCATTTTCAGGTTCACTCTCTACGCTGATGCTTCCATTGTGTTGGGAAATAATATGCAGGCAGGCTGCCAGCCCCATCCCTTTATACCCTTCACCTTTGGTGCTGAAGAAGGATGCCCAAATTTTATCCTGCATTTCCAATGGAATTCCGATCCCGTCATCGCTGATCCGGGTGGTGATGAACCCTGCTTGTTCAGAGGGCATTATTTCGATGCCAATACTCTTGGCACCGGATTCATCTGCATTGAGCAGCAGATTGCCGAAAGTGCGCACCAGTTGGATGCTATCTCCAATCGCGAGAGATGTCCCGGGAACGGCGTTAATGGTCAGCTTTTCAGGGGAAATATTTTGATGATAAACGGCAGCAGACCAAAGGTCCGCAAGCATAACGGGGCGGGGTGCAGTTTCACGTGCAGGTCCGAGCAGGGCCTCTTTAACATCCACGATCAATCTGGCAGATTCGTCGATCATCGCCAAATCTTCCTTGAGAGATTCCACATCCAGCTCGGGCTCGTTCAAATCATCCTGCATCCTGGCGGCGGTAATTGTGATTGGCAGGGCTTTATTGCCAATCCAGTGGATCGCTTCGGTGGTGGCGCCAGATAGGGCCTCAAAGGTTTTTGAACGCAGCAATGCAGCGTGGGTGTTTTCAAGTTCTTTGAGCAGATTGGCATTATTAATCGCAATGGCGAGATGATCTGCCATCATTTGCAGGGTTTGAATATCCACGCTGCTGAAGGCGTTTTCTTCCACGCTTTGCACAGTGACTGCCCCAAGACAGGTGGAGCCAATGCAAAGGGGCAGGGCCATCTCTGAGCGGGTTTCTGGTAAAAGGGGGTTGCGATAGAAAGCCTTCTCTTCGTCTACATCGAGAGAGATCCGGGCCTGGCGTTCCTGGGTGGCCATCCCGATCATCGAGTTGCCGCCCAATTTGAGTTTATGATTTTGTGAGATCATGATTTCCCCCGCCTGACCGTAGCCGGCGCGGAGCACAGCGAATTCCTTTTTTTCGTCGATCAGAAAAACACCCGCATAGTAGAACTTATAGGCATTACAGATAATATCGACAGTTTTTGGGAGCAGTTCATCAAGATCGAGGATGGATGCAACCCCGCGCCCAACCTCATTTGCGGCGTCAAGGAGACGGGCCCGTCTTTCGACTTGCTTCAGGAGACGATGTTTTTCTTTGTGCTGCTTGGCATTGTCGATCGCAATGGCGAGTAGGTCGGCCAACCCTTGCAAAGTGGAGATATCCTCATCGCTAAAGGCGGATTCTTCCACACTTTGGACAGTGATAGCGCCGAGAACCTCTGGACCCAGCGTGAGTGGCAGGGCCATCTCTGAGCGCGTGTCCGGTAAAAATGGATTGCTGAAATGGATCGCTTCCTCGCCTACATCCAGCGCGATGCGCGCCTCTCTTTGGCTGATGGCGGTGCCGATCATCGAGTCCCCGCCAACTTCCAGCTTGTGATTCATAACGATCATTGCTGCGCCTGCTTTGCTGCGACCGGCTTTCAGGACAGCCCATTTTTTATCCTCAGAGAGGAGGAAAATACCGGCATAATAAAAATTGAATTCGCTGCAAATAATATCAACAATACGATCAAGAAGTTCTTGATGATCAAGAATTTTGGCAATATAATTTGCCACATACAGAGTCGTGCTGAATAATTTTGCCTGTCTCTCAGATGAGGTCATAATTTGATCTCCATAATTCTATAATGATGTTAGATGATTTTCAAAACTTTAAAAAAATCCTGTAGTTTATCCATGATGCTAAACCAATATCTCGTTGATCAAATCTACGAGTCCTTGTTCACGTCCCTTTACAAAATAACTCCGAGCTCCGCGCTGGACGGCCTCTTTTGCAGTATCTACCTCGTCGTAGGCAGTTAATACGATGGCGGTGAGATCAGGATCGATCTCAATCAGTTTACTGAGTAGATCAAGCCCTGCTGCATGAACCGGGATGCCCTCAAAATTGGGCATATTAAGATCAAGCAGAGCGAGATCAAAGGGAGTGTTGCTTTTAAATGCTGCCTCAAATTCGGCGAGGCCCTCTGTACAATTTGATGCGGTTTCAACAACAAATCCCTTGCGAAGCAGGGTTTTTTGCATGCTGCGCCGCACCAGGGCCTCGTCATCCACAAGTAGTAGTTTTGGCATGATTTCTCCTTATTGTAAAAAAAATCCTGAGGGACGACTGCTTTAAAAAAGGAAGATATATTCAATCCAAATAATTTAGGAATTGCAAAAACACCTTTTATCTCTCAGCAATGCTCTGCGTTGCGGCTTGTCTTCAATCCCCCAACGCAGAGCATTGGGAAAAGGGTTATAAATATGCTTTTGTCCAATAATATAGTTTATCAAATTATTTTCTTCTCATGAAGGTAGACCATTACAAAATGCATACAAATTTATATGCTTTTTAGCTTTTCTCTACAGACAACAGGATAATAAAAGTCGCGCCTTTGCCCGGCTCACTCTCAACCCAAATTTTCCCTCCGCCCTGGCTGACGATCTCCATGCAGGCAGAAAGACCCAACCCGGTGCCGCCACGGTCGCCTTTTGTGGTGAAGAATGAGACCCAGATCTTCTCCATGATCTCAGGTGGAATCCCCGGTCCATTATCGCTGACTTCTATCCTGACAAATCCCGTTTCATCCGCACGCCGGGCCGAAATGTGGATTTTCGCATCCTTGCTTTTGTCAACCGCCTCCCAGGCGTTTTTGATCAGGTTGATCAGCACGCGCCCAACCTGAATTTTATCTCCCCAAACCTGGGGCAGAGCATCAGAATAGGTGGAGGTGATCACACCCGCAGGCAATCCCATTCCGGCGATGGTGGCGCTGAAGATCATCGGGATATCGAATGCTTCGTTTTGTGATAAACGCCCGGGACCGATCAGATCCTCCTTGATATTGAGGATGGTCTCAGCACTTTGTTTGATAATTCCCAGATCCTCGAGGGTGGATTCAATATCCACAACGAGGGGAATTTGGGATACGGGCATTGATTTTAATGTGTCAATTTTGGCAGGCAGATCAGCCTCGATAATGGAAGCAGTTTCAAAGGTTGCGCGCGCCACCTCGGCGAAGGGATGACCATCTCTTTTTGAGGGAGGTAAATCCAACAGGCTTTTGAAAATTGCCAAGAAATTGAGCAAATCTTCGTTTATGCGTTTTGCGCTGCCAGGAATGGGCGCAGCTTTATTTCCCACCCAGTGAATCGCTTCGCCAGTTGCGGTTGCAATGGCTTCAAATGTTTTTGCGCGGAGAATTTCCTGATTGGCAGAGTCGAGGTCCTGGAGGAGATGGGCATTGCGAATGGCGATGGCGAGTTGATCTGCCATGCTTTGCAGGGCGTCAATATCGGCGCT
>NZ_CEYOSI010000137.1:0-1352 GCF_982879505.1 Candidatus Desulfolinea nitratireducens | reverse complement strand
TTACCTTTTCGCTCTGGACGGTAAGCGCGCCGAGAATATCGCCTTTGGCGATCAGCGGTAAGGCCATCTCGGAGCGAGTTTCCTGAAGGAAAGGGCTGTTCGAGTGATTTTCATTGTCAGCCACATCTGCAGAAAATTCTCCCTTGTGATTGCGGACGGCAATCCCAATCATCGAATCGCCATCTACAGCCAGACGATAATTTGACTCGATCAGGCTGGTTCCTGCCTCGCCATAACCAGCCTGAAGAATTGCCCATTCTTTGTTTTTATCTAAAAGAAAGATGCCTGAGTAATAAAATTCGTATTCTTTACAAATGATATCAACAGTGGTTTGGAGAAGCTCATCAAGATCAAGGATGGAAGTGATATTATGTCCGACAGTGGCAGCAGCTTTTAGGAGGCGTTGATGGCGTTGCATATCGGCGATGACATGTTTGTTTTGCTGGTCGAGAAATTTATTTTGCTCGGCCATTTTGGTCAGTTGATGAACTTTCTTTTCGAGGTGCTCAACCAATTCCTGTTGATATTCTTTGCGATGATGATCTGCCTCTTTGGCAAATTCCTGCTTGCCATTCAAATATTCTTCGATCTCATTTTGAAAGGTGTCAATATCGATTGGCTTGGTCATAAAGCCAATACAACCCGCCACAAGAGCACGTTCACGCGCTCCGGCTGTAACATCGGCGGTCAGCGCTACCATTGGGGTATTGGGAAGCGAGTTTTTTAGCCGTGTGGCGACCTCTCTTCCACTAAGATCAGGAAGGTTAATATCGAGAAGGATCAGGTTTGGGCGGGTATTAATCGCAAGGTCGATTCCGTCGATGGGGTTATCTGCTTCGAGGAGAATATAATCCCGTTCAAGTAACCGCCGAACGAGCATGAGAGATTCTTCTGAATCTTCGATATAGAGTATTTTGGGAAGTTTTTTTGGATCTATTTCCGTCATTACACACCTGGATTCTATTCAGGTGAATTATAACTGTTTTAGGGGTGAATGAGTTTGCAATGTGGAAAGGGGGGAGAAAATGATTCACTACAATATTAAATTTTCTTGGATATAAAGCGTATTTTAGCCATCCCCCCTGTAGTCCCCCCTCCCATAATTTGGATGGGGGACAGTTTTAGTTGGGGTTGTGGAACGTCTTTACCGTTCCACAACCCCAAAATAACATTCCTCCCCCGCCAAAAAAACCTGGATTAACCACTTTATAGGTCTGGCGGGGGAGGGCAGGGTGGGGGTAATACGCACCACTGTTAAAAATTAATATCAATCCCAAAGAGTAGATATGGGTGTATTAAGCTGCTCTTCTAATTTTTTGGCTCGATTCCGACTTTTCGCTGTGGGTCCTCAC
>NZ_CEYOSI010000136.1:0-9258 GCF_982879505.1 Candidatus Desulfolinea nitratireducens | reverse complement strand
GATTGTGCTGGCTCTGTTCATTATTGCAGCGATGGTCACTTCGGTGATGTATGGTCGGCGAATTTTCTGCCGCTATATTTGCCCGGTGAGTGGTTTTACCGGCATGTATTCACTGGTCGCGCCGGTGGAAGTCCGCGTGCGAGATCCGGAAGTCTGTAAAAAGCATACGGATAAGACCTGTATTACTGGTAATGAAGATGGTTATGGTTGTCCGTGGTTGTGTTATCCGGGCAACTTGGATCGCAATGCCTACTGTGGTATGTGCACTGAGTGCTTCAAAACCTGCACACAAGATAATCTTGCCATGAATATTCGCCCCTTCGGAGCTGATCTCTTTGTGAATAAGGGACGTGGTATTGATGAGGTCTACAACGGCTTTATCATGCTGGCCTGTGCACTAATCTACATTGCTGTTTATCTTGGCCCTTGGGGCATACTCAAGGATATGGCGAATATTGAGACAATTCCCTTGTTCTTGGTCTATTCTGTGCTCTTTATTTTGGCCAATCTCGTTATTTTACCGGGGTTGTTCTACATCGCGATCTGGTTAGGCAAGGGGCTAGCAGAAGGTAGGCTGGTTCCTGCGGGAGAAGCCTTCGCCTTCGTACCGCGCCTGTGGGATCAGTTTTTGGCCTTTGTTACTCGCAAGCCTCAGCAGGCCAAAAGTTCAGGCAGGGCTTCGAATGTGATTACTCTCGAAGGAAAACTGCCCTCATTAAAGCGTCTCTTCATCGATTACGGTTATGCTGTTATCCCGCTTGGCTTGGCAGGCTGGATTGCCTTCACTGTTGCGTTTGCATTGATCGATATTTCTTACGCCATTCCATTGCTCTCTGATCCAATGGGTTGGGGTTGGGATCTGTTTGGAACGGCTAAATATGGCTGGGTTATGTATACCCCACATCTGGTGCCTTATCTGCAAACGCCGATTTTCTTGGGCGGACTGGCGGTTTCGATTTATACCGCCTATCGTATCGGTCTAAACCATACCAAGGATAAGAAGGTTCTTACCCTTAGTCTGGTTCCAGTTGTGATCTTGCTGTCACTGATTATTGCGACTTTCTTTTGGTTGGCTATGTAGAAGACGCAGAAGATGATATATTTCTCGTGTCACATATTTGTGACGAGCGATATGACCTGTATTTAGAAAGGAGTTATGAGATGAAACGCTTTAATACATCAGGGATTGTTGTTGCTGTTTTGGGGTTGCTGATCGTGATCACACCTGTGGTACTACCTGTTTGTGAGGGGCTTTTGGAATTGGTGAATGGAAAACAGATACCCATGCGTTGCCATTGGACGGCACGAGCAGAGATGATCTTTGGTGTGCTGCTGATCGCTTTGGGGTTGATGATCGCTTTCCTGAAGGAGGCTGGTGAGCGCCAGCGCCTGCATCATCAGGTGGCCCTGCTTGGATTGGTCACTGTTTTGACACCTCTATTCATTATCCCCACTTGCATGAACCCCGATATGTCTTGTAACGTGGGCACAAAACCAGCGCTCATTATTTTGGGCGGTATAGTTTTGATCATGGGCTTGATCGGTAGCCGCAATCCTGAAAAAGCACCTGAAATAGCTGAATGAAAGAGATCAATCTCTTTACGCTGGCATTGCAGAACCTACGCCGCAAACCCTACCGCACAGCGGTGATCGGGCTTTGTGTTGCGGTTGCCACAGGTTCTCTCTTCGCAGCGACCATCGTCCTGCGTGGCGTGCAGCATAGCCTGACCGTTGGGCGTGCCCGCCTGGGCGCAGATCTGATTGTGGTGCCGGTGGGATATGATGCTCTCGCTCAAGAAGCCTTTATCACGGGGCAGCCATCCACTTTCTACATGCCAGATGAGATCAGCCAGAGCATTACGGCGCTCCCCGGTGTAAAGCAGACATCGGCTCAGGTTTTTGTTGAAACCTTGAGCAATGCTAGTTGCTGTGTGGGTGAATTCTTTTTGGTAGGTTTCGAGCCTGATACAGACTTCACCATCTCCCCTTGGCTGGCAACCCATCTGAATGGGCAAGCATTGGGACCTTTCGACATTATCGTCGGGGATCGTATTCTGCTGCGAGAAGATGAAACAGTTATTTTTTACGGGACGGCATTCAATGTGGTTGGTGTGCTCGAAAAGACGGGCATGGGCATAGATCGAACGATCTACGTCCCCATGGAGGGGATGCGCACCATGATCGCTGATTCTGGAGAATTAGCTGAAAAAGAACTGACTGTCTCGCCTGACGAAGTTTCATCCGTTCTTGTCAGTGTTGATTCTGATACCGATATTCTGGATGTCGCCGAAGCCATCGAAGCCGATCTTGAAACAGCTAAAGTCTTCACCACTTCTCAACTCAATCAAGCCGTTGGCACACAATTACAAGGCGTACTAGGCGTTACTTTTGGCGTCACCGCAGCATTATGGGTGATGTCTTTGCTTACCATTGGTCTTGTATTTTCGTTGATCGTCAACGAGCGCCAGCGTGAGCTGGGCATTCTACGAGCAATGGGTGCTCGTCGCCAAACGATCTTTCGTCTGGTAATGGGCGAAGCCGCCCTACTTACCGGGCTGGGGGGGCTGAGCGGTCTCATTGCAGCAGGTATTCTATTGGCAGGTTTTTCTCGTTTGATCCAAATGCGTTTACACATTCCCTATTTACTGCCCAACTGGTTTGAGATCATCGGCGCCTCGCTCTTGCTTCTCTTGCTGGCATTGCTTACAGGCGTGCTGGCTTCTCTGCATCCAGCGCTCTCAAGCAGCAAAATGGAGCCTTACGCCGCCATCCGGAAAGGTGAATGATGACAGACTCTTCTCCCGCCAACACCCCGCTCATCAAAACCGAAAAGATCAGCAAACATTACCAGCAAGGTACTGAAATAGTCCGTGCAGTAGATGACCTCAGCCTGCAGGTACTCCCCGGTGATTTTGTCAGTATCACAGGGCGCTCCGGCTCCGGAAAGACCACGCTTCTGAGTCTCATCGGTGGTCTGACGCTGCCTACAACAGGACAGATCGAAATCTTCGAGCAATCGCTCGCAGATCTGGACGACGTCAGGCTCTCGACTCTTCGTGCTCGCCGCATCGGCTTCGTCTTCCAATTTGCCAGCCTGATCCCCACCCTCACAGCGCTTGATAATGTGCGCCTGCCCGGCCTCTTCAATGAAAAAGCCATCTCCACCAAAGAAGCCGCTGACCTGCTCACCTGGGTCGGATTAGCGGACAAATTACACAACTTCCCATCCGAACTTTCTGGCGGACAACAAACACGGGTCGCTCTTGCCCGCTCCTTGGTCAATGCCCCCGATCTTTTGCTTGCAGATGAACCCACCGGCAACCTCGATGTGGAAACCGAGCATGAGATCCTTACCCTCCTGAGTGACCTGAACCGCCAACGTGGGATGACCATTCTCCTCGTCACCCACAATCCCGCACTTGCCAAACACGGGACTCGCCATCTCGTCATGGATGATGGCAAACTGACCGAATCTCACGACATCAAGGTACTCACCGATGACTAAAGGGATCAAACTTGCCCTGGGCTTGCTCTCGTTATGGATGCTTCTTCTGCTCCCCGCATGTTGTGGCCCCCGTGGACGTATGCAATGGCGCTTCGAAGCCGGAAACGCCGTTGTCGCCGTGCCCGCCGTCGGCGCAGACGGGACAGTCTATGTTGGCACACACGATACTTTTTTCTACGCCTTCACGCCAGAAGGCAAAGTCAAATGGAAATACGAAACCGAAAACTGGGTACACGGCGCAGCCGCCATCGCAGCGGATGGCACCCTTTATGTCCCGGCTTACGACCGTAAACTCTACGCCTTCTCCCCCGATGGCGACCTGCTCTGGACATTCGAAGCAGGCATGAAGATCGAATCATCTCCGGCAGTCGCAAAAGACGGCACCATCTACTTTGGCGCAGACGACAACCATTTTTACGCCCTCAATCCTGATGGCAGCCTGAAATGGAAGGAAGACCTGGGCGGTTGGGTGGTCTCCTGTCCGGCAGTCGCCGCCGATGGTACGGTCTATATTGGCTCCGAAGACAACGCCCTCTATGCCTTCAACCCCGACGGCTCGCTCAAATGGCGCTTCGAGACAGGCGGCCCCGTCTATTCATCCCCAGCCATTGGCGCAGATGGCACCGTCTATGTTGGCTCGGCAGATTATTCCCTTTACGCCGTCAACCCCGATGGTACAGAACAATGGCATTATGAAACAGAAGCGGAGGTTTATTCGTCCCCATCTGTTGGACTTAGTGATGCTATTTACGTTGGCTCGATGGATCATCATCTGTATGCTCTCAATCCCGATGGTACGCTGGCTTGGCGTTTTGATACTCGGGACTGGGTCATTTCGTCGCCAGCTGTTGGCTCAGACGGCACGATTTATGTAGGGTCTTATAACCAGAATATTTACGCCTTCTCCTCGGATGGAGAGGTGCTGTGGAAGTACAAAACAGATAAATATGTGACTGGTTCGGCTAATTTGGTTTCTGGCGGCATGTTGTATATTGGTTCAGATGACAATTATCTATATGCGCTCCAAACTGATAGCCCAGGCCCTGCTGCAACATCCTGGCCTAAGTTTCGAGGAGACTTGCCCAATTCGGGACGCGAAGGAAGTAGTAAATAATTGGAGTTAGCCATGAAAAAACTTGAAATCTTTGCCAATATTCTTATTGTGCTTGTACTGGTAGGCACAGTGGTGGGCATCTTCGTCTATGAAGGAATATTAGAGTCGCAGAGAGAATGCGTCACAATACGTTTTCGACAGTATGAACGTGGAAATCCCACGCCCAATACCGTTCACCTGAAAAAAGGCGAAGAAGCCTGCCTGCGATTGACAAGTGAAGATACCACGCATGGTTTGAATATCCCGGATATGAAGGTTTATAGTGAACCTATCCATCCAGGTAAATGGACTTATGTTCGCTTCACACCGGAAAAAAGCGGTACTTATAGCTTTGTCTGTACCATTGTGTGCAGCCCAATGCACTCTCGTGTGCGAGGGAAACTTATTGTTGAGTGATCTATGGCAGAAAAAGCATCACAAGATATTACCCGACGAGACTTCTTACGGGTAATAGGCGGAGTGAGCAGTGCTGGACTTTTATATCTGCTCTTACGCCCTAAATGGGAATTCAGTTCTGTTCGCCCTCCTGGTGCATTGCCGGGAGGCGATTTTGAATCTTTCTGTATTCGCTGTGGGAAATGTCTGACTGCCTGTGATCAAAATGCTATTTCGCTGGATGATGAAGGTTTGCCGGAGATCAACGGCTTAAGTGGCTGGTGCGACTTTTCTATGAATTGTATAGAAGTTTGTCCATCTGGCGCTTTACAACCGATAGATCCGGAAACTGCGGTAATTGGTACTGCTATCATTGATGAAGAGCGCTGTATTGCTTGGAATTGGCCCGGTTGCCGACTATGCTATGACCGGTGTTTGGACCTTCAGCAAGCAATTTCATTGGATGAAGAATATCGTCCATATGTTGATGAAACTTTATGTACAGGTTGTGCAGCATGTGTTGTGATCTGCCCGCAATCATCTCATGCTGGTCATCGGAACAAAAAATACGGTAAAGCTATTTTCATTGGATGAAATGATTTGACTACTAAAAAGGTTGTAAAAAAACGTTCTAAAACGGCATCTTATCGTATTGACTCCTGGGCAACAATACGTTTTCTCGTCACTATACTCTTCTTCATCCTGATCGGTGGGGGGCTGTGGATTGGTTCGACGTGCTCTGTCAGCATTGGTTCTGTTGAACTGACCTGCCCTTTGGGAGCAGCGCAAGTCATGGCGGCGGCAGGTGTATTTATCCCTGCTTTGGCATTGGGCGCATTGCTTACAATTCTTTTAATTGTTCTTTTCGGAAGGGCTTTTTGTAGCTGGATTTGCCCAGGGCGTTGGATTTTCAATCGACGAACGCAATCAGGCTCAAGGTTCAGAAAGTACCGGGCATGGATCCAACGAGGCTTGGTTGGGGGCGTGATCGGTGCAGCCTGGCTCTGTCATACCCCGGCTTTCTGCATCATTTGTCCGGTTGGGCTTTCTTGTCGAGGGGCGATCGCAGCAGGCTCTGGTGGGAGCCTTTTCCCGATAGTCGGGTGGCTGGGTGTTTTAGTTGGTGCTGAATGGGCAAGTGGACTTTCTTGGTGTCGTGATCTTTGCCCCTTGGGTGCACTTTTCACTGGCTTTAGTCGCTTCAACCCTTTTATCAAAGTGGAGAAAAATCCAGAAATTTGTAAACCCTGCAATATATGTGAGCGCTCTTGTGCGGAAGGCTTGAATCTGGCGAAAGATATAGATTTTTCTGCCTGTACGAAATGTTTTGAATGCCAGGAGACGTGCCCGCGAGGAGCTGTTGAGATCAAGCTTGTTCAGATATCCGTTCGTGGGAAGGATGGGTAGTGAAATGAAACTTCTTTATAGAATTTTTTTCTTGCTTATGGCTATGATGATTGTCTCCGCTTGCGGAAAGCAAAAAACAGAGGTAATACCAACGCCAACATTTGCTGTAGCTACAGAAGAAACTGAACCAGAAGTATTGAAGCTCGATAGACCCTTTGAACCACCAAAACTACCTGGGGACGTTACCAAACTTGTCGCCGCTTCATCAATATGCTCACCTTGTCACACAGATCTCGATAACGGTGAAGGGGTTGATTACTCCTTTGATGCCAACTGGCGTAGCTCCATGATGGCGCATAGCGCGAAGGATCCCTATTGGCTGGCGACGATGAGTAGCGAAATCAGCAAACACAGTCAGCATGAAGCCTTGATCGAAGATAAATGCTCCACCTGTCACATGCCGCTGGCTCATTTTGATGCAAAAACGAACAGATATCCCATCGAAGTTTTTGGGGAAGGTTTCCGGGATCCAGCAAACCCGCTGCACGATCTGGCCATCGATGGTGTCTCGTGCACCCTTTGCCATCAAATTAAAGCTGATAACTTGGGCGAAGAAACAAGTTTCAGCGGGGGATATCTAATTGACATTGAGAGACGTACCCGAGTTGCTTATGGTTCACATTATGTGTTGCCAGAACCGACGATGATCATGCAAAACCCCACCGGTTATGAACCAAATTACGGCGAACATGTTTTGGATTCAGCACTCTGTGCCACATGTCATACTCTGTACACGCCTTATTTGGATGCGCAGGGAGAAATCGCTGGTTATTTCCCAGAGCAAACTATCTATCAGGAATGGGAGAATAGTACATTCAATGGCACTCAAACCTGCCAGGAATGCCATATGCCCAAGGTGACTGGCTATGTGGCTTCTTCTACTGAGTGGGGGCCTCTTTCAAAATTCACCCGTCTGCATTCGTTCACAGGCGCAAATGCTTTTATGTTGCGCTTGTTGAATGCCAATGCAGAGGCCGTAAATCTAACCGCTGAAGATGAGCAGATGCAGGTTGCCATTGATCGAGTGACAGAGCAATTACAGACAAACTCTGCCGCTCTCACCTTGGATATGGTCTCCGTCGAAGAAGATATACTCACGGTCGAAGTGACTGTGCAGCCGCTTACCGGGCATAAGCTTCCTAGTGGCTACCCATCCCGTCGTGCGTGGTTGCATTTGACTCTAACCGATGAGGCTGGCAATATTCTCTTCGAATCCGGGGCGGTAGAAAACAATGGCTTGATCGTTGGCAATGACAATGACTCTGACTCTACCCAATATGAGCCGCATTATGTGCAGATCACCGCTCCCGATCAGGTACAAATCTACGAGCCGATTATGGTGAATACCGAAGGACAGGTCACAACCGATTTGTTATTGGGTGCAGCTTACCTTAAAGATAATCGCTTGTTACCTGACGGGTTTGACTTTGCGGCAGCCGACCCGGATATCGCTCCTTATGGTGTGGCTGCTGAAGATCCTGATTTCAAAGCTGGCAGTGACACTGTCGTGTACCAGATCGAAGCTGGGCAGACAACCAGCTCACTAACTGTCTCTGTGGAATTACTTTACCAATCAATTGGTTACCGTTGGGTTGAGAATTTACGCACCTTTGATACCCTTGAAGGTGACCAGTTTTTTGGTATATATGATGCGAGTGATAACTTCCCGATTGTTGTTGCTGAGACTGTGCAAATCGTCACACCTTAGCTGTGCTAAATTTGGGATGCTTGTTATGTAAAGACAGTTATAATCACTTGTGATGGTGTATTCTTATAATCTTACCCAAACTTGGAACGAAATACACGTGGCTGTTGTCCACGGTATGGACATACCTGGCAGACCACAAAAGGGCGAGCAATCCGAATAGATTGCTCGCCCTTTGCATAAATCACTGGTTTCTCAGATGTTTTTTATGTCATACAGTTACCAGCTCAGCGCGGTATAAATCAAATATACGGGTATAAATACCCATACATGACCACCCACCAAATTATTTAGCCTTAGTGGATTATGTTTACTTGGGCACTAGCTAGGAGAGACATTCCAAAAGGTCTCTCCTTTTTTACAAATATATTGTATTCATACTAGAAATGAACTTGTCTCTTGGCAAGTAAAACATGTTTACTTGCACTCTAAGTGCATGAAAACTTTTTCCAGGAGACTTTATATGCAACAAGACAGAACAACAGACAATCCTGCTCTTGATGATGCACTTGTCCAATGCTTGCGTATCTTTGCTCGACATGGACGCAAAGTCCGAGCAGATAGGCAAGCTGTTGGGAGACAACAAAAGAATGCTGAGAAAGAGAATACCCTCGAAGCGAAAACTACAAACTACAAATCATCTTAGAGGGCATATCAATCCCTCGCATCGTACTTTTACAACCCACACCGAGAAGTAGCCGGCGAGTATAATTACCGCTAGGAGTGTTCGCGCTATGACAATGAATGATGACTGGATCACAGTACAAGAAGCTGCTAAAATAAGCGGCTATCATGCTGAATATGTGCGTACCTTGATACGCGGGGGGAAGATCAAGGCGCAGAAATTTGGACCTGTTTGGGCTATCAGCAAGGAAATTCTACTTAGCTATGTAGAACGTGCCCGAAAAACCCAGGACGGTCGGCATGGTCCAAAAACAGAAAAGCCCTAATTGATTTTGTCTTGCAAATAATATATTGCAATGATACAATGTATTTAGGTAAAAGTACAGGCGTACACGGTGCAGCAACACTATACACGCCCTAGCTCAACCCACCGAAGAAGCGGCGGGCGAGTTGGTCGAATTATACCAACCTAAAGCTTATACGTCCTGGTGGATTCTCTATCAGGACGTTTTTCTTTCCCCTAGCCTC
>NZ_CEYOSI010000135.1:0-9260 GCF_982879505.1 Candidatus Desulfolinea nitratireducens | reverse complement strand
CAGTCCAGGAATTGCTCGGACACAAAGACGTCAAAACCACCATGATCTACACCCATGTTCTCAATCGCGGAAAGCTTGCCGTAAAATCCCCCCTGGATGACATCCCCTGATTGCCCGTCGATCATCGGGATATGTTTTTCGGGATCCCTAAGCCACTGAAACAAAATATAAAGGCGGCCACAATCTCCCGCAGCCACCTTCAACCTTCAACTTTCACCTTTCCAACCTCCCAAACTCCCAACCTTCAACCTTCCAACTTTCCAACCTTCAGACCTCCCCACCTCCCAACGTTCACCCCTCCAACAAATGCCTCGCGATCACCATTCTTTGGATCTCGCTCGTCCCCTCGCCGATCGTCATCAGGCGGGCATCGCAGTAGATCCGTTCGACGGGATATTCGCGGCTGTAGCCATACCCGCCGTGGATCTGGATCGCGTTCCGCGCCACCCGTTCTGCCATTTCGGTTGCGAAGAGCTTCCCCATCGCGGCCTGATGTTTGAAGGGGCGACCAACATCATGCAGCCAGGCAGCCTGGCGCATCATCAGACGCGCCGCTTCGATCTCGGTCGCCGCGTCAGCCAGCATCCACTGGATGGCCTGCTTTGCTGCGATCGGCTTCCCAAAGGCTTCACGCTGCTTGGCATAGGCCAACCCTTCTTCAAAAGCCGCCTGCGCCAAGCCGACCGACAGAGAACCGATGCTGATCCGGCCGGCATCCAGGGTCTCGAGGGCTTGTTGGAAACCGCGACCCTCCTCGCCAAGAAGATGATCGAGGGGGACGCGCACATCGTCATAGCTTAGCGCGTTTGTTTGGGAGGCGTGCAACCCCATTTTCTTCTCCGGGGGGTGGATCGTCAGTCCGGGCGAATCTGTCGGGACAATGATCATGCTCATAGAATCAGATCCAGTTCCGGGCTCCGTCCGCACCAGGGTGATCACATAGGATGCCACGCTCGGATTTGTGATCCACATTTTTGAGCCGTTGATTACCCACTCATCCCCCTCTTTTTCAGCTTTTGTCCGCACTCCGCCTTTCAGATCAGATCCCGCTCCTGCTTCAGTCAGGGCCAGCGCGGCGAGTTTCCCCTCTCCGTTGGCAATTGGCTCCAGGAATTTTTTCTTTTGCGCATCTGTGCCATAGTTGGCGAGGGGCGCACAGCCAAGCTCGGTATGTGCAGCAATCGCAAGCGCGGTGCTTCCGCAGGCCCAGCCCAATTCTTCGATCGCAACTGACATCGCAACTGTGCCAACCTCTGAGCCGCCATACTCTTCCGGGATCATCATTCCCAGCAATCCAACCGGGGCCATCTTGTGGACGGCATCCCAGTTGAATTCACCGCTTTCGCTGATCTCGTGAGCCCTGGGTTTGACTTCTGCACTAACAAAATCGTGGACGATCTTTTGCCACATTCGCTCTTCTTCGGTTAGATCAAAATCCATCAACCTCTCCTTAATTCTGGGGGGCGTTATTATAGCCATCCAGCCATGCTGACGCTTCCTTAACCTTTTCTTTTGGAACAAAAATATGCACCTTTGCAAATTTCCCAAAACTTACCGGGATCGTTCCCCCCACGCTTTCTTGCGCCAATTCCACTGGGATTTCCAGGGCTTCGAGGGCCGATTTCATCATTTCGGCCTCGATACGGTCATAAACTTCGGTCAGTAATTCCCAGGTCATTGCAGACATTTTATATTCTCCAATAAAGTATAAATAAAACAGTAAAGAGGATGCTCACAGCCAATTGACGAAAACCCACTGCGGTCGGTTTTATTTTTATGGCCGGATTGAATGTCCACCACAGGGTTTCTGCCAATTGCAGGAGGAAGGGGATGAAGATGTATTGCGGTAGCCAGCCGATTATGCCTAACAATAGGGTGGCCACAAAATTAAAGGAGGTATATAGAATGGCGCGCTTTCCGATTTTATATTGGCCGGAACGCCCCGGGATCTCGGGCAGGCTTCGGTGTTCCAGGCGCATATAGGCGTGGACAATGGATGCCGCTGACTGAAACCAGACCAGGATCCACAGGATCCAGCCAGTTGCATCGTAACTTCCTTTTCCCACCCATAAGGCGGCAGGAGCGGCGAGGGCCAAAGCACCGCTGGCGACAATCTCCAGCCCCGCCTGTCTTCTTTCGTCACGCTTGCTAACAAGGCGTAGATGCCAAACGAAAATTGCAATCCCCGGTATGGCTAAATAAAAAATATCTGTAAAACCTCGTATGGAGAGACCGATCAGCATCACCAGGGCGATTCCGCCATAGACCAATATCCAGAAGCGTGCGGCAGGCAGGTCGCTGCGCGGCCGGCGCCCCGCGTAGGCTTTGGTTGCAATCGTCACCGGTTGGCGGATTAAAAAAGCAGCCATGGCTGCGATGATCAGGTAAACGGACGTTGTGGAAAAGCCTCCGCCCACGAAGAAGCCGATCACGAGGGGGCTCAGGATAAATACCCAGGAACCGTGATCCTGGGGTACTGCGATTGTTTTTCGAAAGGTTGATCTCATAGGTGGATTATATCAAATTTGCTTCCCAAGAATATGTTGGATTATCCCAAGGATAACCTTAGGCAGTTCCTCCCGAAGGATACCGGGACGGTTGGAGCGGAATGGCGAATGATTATGAGCCTGAAGTCGCCTGTGCTCGACAGAGCGAAGGGCAGGGATTGCGGAAAACCACTCTTCGCCAATTTGATCACAAACGACCGTGCTATGTTAAAATTCTCAGCTATAAATCAATAATCCTCTTGTACATGTGCTCCCGGCGGCGTCCCCGCCGCCGCCCTAAAGGATGCTACGCAAAGGACGTCGGCTAGAGCAATGTCAAAAAGGGAGTTTTGCCGGTAGTCTAATGATGAAATTGGATCAACAAAAGATGAAAAAAGTACGCATCAAAGAACTCGAAGAAAAAATAAATGAACTAAAAGAACGCTGGCCCGCTCATTCCACCCCACCGGCGATGCTTCAGGAGCTGGATGATCTCGAAGAGGCCCTGGCTCTGGAAATTGACAAACTTGATCAGAAGGGAGCCGATGCCTAGAAAAACAGTTGCTGTAAATTATCGGGCCTGTGAACCGGAGAAATGCGAAGATGGGATCTGTCTGGCTGCCCTGGTCTGCGAGAAGAATATCCTCATTCAGGAAGCGCCCTATGAAATGCCGGATACCAAAGCCTCGTCATGTCTGAGCTGTGCCATCTGCGTCCAGGCTTGTCCCCAAGATGCAGTCCTCGTTATGTGAGTCCCATGATGTTTGAGCGCAGAGATAAGAATAATATATGAGTCACCAAATCTGACAAACTCTGTCTGAATTTGGTGTAGAATTGAACCCATGATGAAAAAGAAACCAGTAGTCCTGTCTGTTTTGGCCCACCCCGATGACGAATCTTTTGGGATGGGGGGAACTCTGGCCCTCTATGCAGAACGTGGAGCCGAGGTGCACCTCGTTTGCGCAACCCGTGGGGAAGTGGGCGAGATGGACGAAAAATATATGCAGGGTTTTGACTCGATCGCTGCTCGCCGGGAATCTGAATTGCGTTGCGCAGCCGGGATCCTGGATCTCACCGGTGTACACTTTCTCGATTACCGAGATTCGGGGATGCCCGGCTCTGTCGATAATGAACATCCCCGCGCCCTTTTCGCACAACCTTTGGAAGAGGTCGCAGAGAATATTGTCTGCTATATCCGCGATCTGAAACCGGATGTCGTGCTGACCTTTGATCCCATTGGCGGATACCGCCATCCTGACCATATCGCCATCCATGATGCGACCGTGATGGCATTCGAGCGCGCAGACGACGCCTCTTTCGCTCCCCAGTCAGGCGCACCCTTTAAACCGGAAAAACTTTATTTTCATACTTTTTCGCGCGCATTTTTACGGGTAACCGTTAGGGTAATGCGCCTCTTTGGGCAGGATCCAACCAAATTTGGCAAAAATAAGGATATCGATATTGAATCCCTGGCGAAAGTTGATTTCCCCATTCATGCGCGAATTAATATTCGTTCTGTCCTGAAAAAGAAGGAGGCGGCTGGGCGCTGTCATGCCAGCCAGGGAGGCGGTCAAATGCAAAAAGGCGTTCGCGGAATTCTCTCGCGGCTCTTCAACGGCACAGAGATGTATATGCAGGCCTGGCCGCCGGTAGAAGGAAAATTCAAAGTTCGTCACGATTTATTGGGGTGAATAAGCTGAGGCTGCATTGCACTTAAAAGTGCGTTGCAGCTGATTTCTACAGAATCAAGCCGTTTACTACCAGTCTTTTTCTTCGCGGGGGTAGGAACCAAAGACTCGGATAAAGGGTGCGATCTCGCGCAAATGGTTCAGCGCAGCATCCGCTGGTTTTCTATCCTGATGCCCGATGAAATCAATATAAAAGAGATACTCCCAGGGTTTCCCTGCCAGGGGGCGAGATTCGATCTTTGTCAGGTCGATTTCTCTCAGCGCAAAAATGCTCAGGGCCTTGAAAAGGCTTCCAGGTTTATTTTCCAGGCTGAAAACGATCGATGTTTTATAGCTGAGATCATCAGTATTTTCCTGTCCATATTGCTCGGGGGAAAGCGCCAAAAAACGCGTGTAGTTGGCAGGATCATCTTCCATATTTTCCTGCAGGATAGTCAATCCATAAACCTTTGCGGCCAGACGGGAAGCGATTGCAGCCGATCTATGATCATTCTCCTCCTTGAGAGCCCTGGCGCTGCCAGCGGTATCGCCAGCCACAATTCCCGGCAAATTGAGTTTTCGCAGGCTCTCCTCACATTGCGCCAAAGCTTGCGGATGCGAATACACGCGTTCGATTTCTTCAAGCCTCACACCGGGCAACGCCATCAGGCAGTGACTGACCCGCAAATGATGCTCGCCAGTAATATGAAGTTGATTGCGGAGTAAAAGGTCATAATTCCGGTGAATGCTGCCGGCCAGGGAATTCTCGATCGGCGCTATGCCGCGCATGGCTTTCCCCTCACTGACTGCCTCGAAAAGTTTGTCAAAGCTTTTACAGGGTAGTGTTTTGATTTCTTTACCAAAATGCTCATAAGCTGCGGCCTCGCTGTACGCGCCTGCCTCACCCTGGAACGCAACGATTTTCTCTCTCATTTATTTTCCTCCCACCAGTCACTTATCCGCCTGATCGCTTCCACGATCTTCTCTTTTGGTTGCGTGATCGAGATCCGGAAAAATCCCTCGCCTTCCGATCCGAAAACGGTCCCTGGCGCAACGCTGACACCCGCCTCCTTGAGTAAACTCATCGCAAATTGATCGGATTTCCAGCCCTCAGGAATTGGTGTCCAAATATAAAGCGATGCTTGAGGACTTGCGACGGATATCCCCAACTGACGGAGACCGTTGATAATGAGATCCCGGCGTTGACGGTAAACCCCGTTCCGCTCGTGGACCCAGGCTTGATCCATCCCCATTGCGTGTCTGGCCGCCTCAAGGATTGGCCGGAAATGTCCGCTATCGGCATTTGTTTTCAATTTGAGCAGAGTCTCCAAAACGGCAGCATTCCCGACCGCCGCACCGACCCGCCATCCAGCCATATTGTGCGACTTGGAAAGTGAGTTGAATTCTATCGCTACATCCTTCGCGCCCTCAACCTGCAGGATGCTCGGGAGAGGTCCCTCACCATAGTAAACCTGGGTATACGCCGCATCGGCGCAAATAAAAATGTTATTCTTCTTCGCAAACCGGACGAGTTTCTCATAAAACTCAAGCGGAGCAGTTGCCCCGAGAGGGTTATTTGGGTAATTGATCCAGATCAACTTTGCTTTCTTTGCCACCTCAGCAGGGATCCCCTCCAAATCGGGCAGATAATCATTCTCAACACGCAGGGGTAACAAATAGGGCTCTCCGCCTGCAAGTTCGGTCCCGCGGATATAGGTCGGGTAATATGGATTTGGGATCAGCGCAATATCGCCCGCTTTGATAAAGGCCTGGCTTAAGTGAAAGATGCCCTCCTTTGTTCCAAGCAGGGGGATGATCTCCTTCTCCGGGTCAAGCCTGACGTTGAAGACCCGTTCATACATCCCCGCCCAGGCCTCCCGGTAGGAGAGTGGTCCCACATGCATCTGATAGCCATGTGTATTTGGGCGGGATGCTGCCAGGCTGAGCGCCTCGATCACCTCGGGGTGTGGGGGAAGATCGGGCGAGCCAATATCCAGTCGAATGGTCTCGATACCCCTGGCTTTCAGGATTTCAATTGTTTCGTCAAGTTGAGCAAAGAAGTGTTTTTTTATTGAGGTCATTTTATTCTCGAAAATTAGTACGCGAATTTTACGGATCGAGCGGATTTTCAGAGGTCAGATAATAGACCTCTTGTATCTGTGCTCCCGGCGGCGTCCCCGCCGCCGCCCTAAAGGATGCTGCGCGAAGGACGGCGGCTAGAGCAGTGTCAAAAAGAGACTTTTGCATGAAGTCTACTAAAAGAATCTGTGAGAATCCCAAAATCATTGTTATCCGCGTTCTATTAAAGCCTCTAGTGCCAATCTATACGACATCCATCCAAAGCCAGTAATTTTTCCCAGGCAAACCGGGGCGATCAATGATTGCTTGCGGAACTCCTCCCGGGCGTAGACATTGGAGAGATGTACCTCAATTACCGGAATGCCAATTGCAGCGACCGCATCTCGCAGCGCAACAGATGTGTGCGTATATCCAGCAGGATTGAAGATCACGCCATCCGCTTTTTTTGCAGCCTCCTGCAGGGCATCCACCAATGCCCCCTCGCTATTGGATTGGATGCTGTAAATCTCCACATCCTTTGCGGATGCGGCTTCGGCTAATTTCTGATCGATCTCAGCCAGGGTCAAGTCGCCATAGATCTCAGGTTCGCGGGTACCGAGTAAATTTAAATTGGGTCCGTGTAAAACGAGTAGGGTGGTCATTTTTTCTCCTTTATAGCCCTCTCCTGCGAAGCGGGAGAGGAAAGTCCGAGCGCAGCAAGGACAGGTGAGGGCAACGCTAAAGCTCCTCTAACAACCTTTCCAAATCCTTAATTTCTACTCCCACGCGCATCTCACCAATTTTGACTGGCAAGGCAAACTTCACCACCCCTTTTGACTTCTTCTTATCGGTCTGCATTGCCGCGACCAACGCCGAAGGGTGTATCCCATTAGGGATGGCAACGGGCAAGCCGAGGGTGACGAGCGTCGCGGCAATTTCATCTGCCAGGCCTGCTTCGGCGATCCCCAATTTCTCCGCCAGACGCGCCTCAACGACCATCCCGACCCCGACTGCTTCGCCATGGCGCAGGCCATATTGGGTCAGTGATTCGATCCCGTGTCCGATCGTATGTCCAAAATTGAGCGCGGCGCGGATGCCACCTTCGAATGGATCGGCCTCGATGATCCTGATCTTCACACCCATTGCCCGCGTGATCAATTGATGCCAATTCTCGCTCAACTTCTCAATTCCCTGTCCACAAAGGGAAAATAGTTCAGGATCGTCGATGACACCATGCTTGACTACCTCGGCCAACCCATTCCGGATCTCAGCTTCGGGCAGCGTGCGCAATGTGGCAGGGTCAGCCAGAACGAGTTTGGGCGGGTAAAATGCCCCCACCAGATTTTTGCCTTCAGGGAGATTTGCACCCGTTTTTCCACCCAGGCTGGCATCCACCATCGAAAGCAATGAGGTTGGGATGCTGACCCACGCCACCCCGCGCATAATGGTTGCAGCGGCAAAGCCGGCCATATCGTTGACGACCCCACCGCCAATGGCAAGGATCGTCCCGCCGCGCTCCATGCCAGCGTTGAGCAGATCACGCCAGAGCTGGGTCATCGTATCGATGGTTTTATTTTTTTCGCCGGCTGGGAAGATCACTGTCGTTGCATCCAATTTTCGGGCAAGTGCTTTAGCATAGAGCGGTGCGGTATTGCTGTCACTGACGATAAAGAAGGGCGGATGGCATCCATTTTCAACCAGCAAGGCATCCAGATCATTCAGGCCATTATTTTCAACGCGCGCCGTGTAGCCCTTTCCCATTCCGCGCAGATAAAATCGCCCCAGGCGGTATTGAATGACCTCCGCGCTTTCTTCAGGGGTTAGATTATCGGTTTCAACCTGGATCGCGAAAGAATGATAATGATCACTGCGTGTATCCAGTAATTCTTTGAGTGAATTTCCCTGAAGAAGAGGACGTTGATCTTTGCCTCTTTGCAGACGCTCAGCTAAGGTTTTGGATGGGGCCTGCAGGCAGATCACCTCTCCGATTTTTTCTGCGTGATTTCGGTTTGCCCGGTCCAAAAGGGCGCCGCCTCCCAAGGCAACAATGGAGGCCTTCCGAGGGCTCTTTAACGCGGTGCTTTCTCTCTCTCGAAAGCCAGCTTCGCCCTCCTTTTCAAATATATCCGGGATGGAGAGGCCTGCGGACCTTTCAATTGCACCATCCAAATCCACAAAGGGGAGGTTTAGCTTAGCAGCCAGAAATTTGCCTGTCGTCGATTTGCCCACTCCGGGTGGGCCATAGAGGTAGATGGTTGAGGTCATGATTTCCTTAATCACTAAACACGTCACTGCGAGGAGCAAGTCTTTGCGACGTGGCAGTCTCCAAAAGGTGAAGGAGATTGCCGTGTTGGGCTGACGCCCTCCTCGCAATGACGTAATTAATTACCAAAATTTATGCGGCTGGTTATCCAGCTTAATATCGCTCAGTTTTGCCTGTTTTAATGCCGCAAAGCGAGGAAGCATCTCAGCAAGCGAGTCGCCGCCGAGTTTTTCGAGCAGGGCATCTGCCAGAACAAAGGCAGTCACTGCCTCAATGATCGGTACGGCCCGTGGGACGGGGCAAAAATCGGAACGCTCATATGTCGTGACAGTTTCTTCTCCGCTGAAGATGTCAACGGTCTCTTGCGGTGTCAGGGTCGAGGCGATCGGTTTCATGGCTGCCCGAATGATTATTGGCTCCCCATTTGTTATCCCACCCTCGATCCCCCCGGCACGATTTGTTTTGCGAACGAGCTTCTCGCCTTCGCGGAAGATCTGGTCCTGGGCTTCGGTTCCTCGCAAACGGGCATTCTCAAAAGCGGGGCCAAACTCCACCCCTTTGATCGCCTGGATTCCAAGAATCGCAGCGCCCAATCGGGATTCGAGTTTTCGGTCCCATTGAACGTGGGAGCCTAATCCCGGCGGTAATCCCATCGCAACAACCTCGATCACACCGCCAAGGGTATTTTTCCCCTTGATTGCGGACTCGATCTCTGCGATCATTTCTTGAGCAGCACCCTCGTTTGGACAACGAACCTCAGATTCTTCGGCCCGTACGCTGCGGTCA
>NZ_CEYOSI010000134.1:0-9330 GCF_982879505.1 Candidatus Desulfolinea nitratireducens | reverse complement strand
GGTGAATGGACAACGATGACATTATTATCCTGTTTAAAAATTCCATTTTCTGTGATATTTGTCGAACCTGTCCAGACAATTTCCCGGTCGAATATCCAAAATTTATTATGCATCAATGCACCGCGTTGATCGTCTTTGATTTCAATACCGTCATCTTCGAGCATTTCAAATTGTCCATGACCGGGTTCTTCGTCGGCTTCGGTCCCATGTTCGTCATCCGTGACCCAGCGTACGTCCACGCCGCGTTCGTGCGCCCGGATAAGCGCATCGGCAACAGGGGTCAGGTTGAATTCAAAGGATGCAATATGGATCGATTTTTGAGCTGCATCAATTTTTTTAATAATGACCTCTTCGATTGAGCCCCCGTAATTCTCAGGATCAGTCATGTTGATCGGATCCGCAAAATACACTTCCCACCACTCACCCTGAGAGGCAACCTCCACTACCGGCACAGAAACTGCTGCCGGTGTGAGAGTAGGTTCAATTTCTATCAGTGATGCACTTTCAGGCAAAGATTCTCCCGCCTCTGTAAGGATATCTGTAAATAAACCAAGTGGATCTTCCCCGGTATATAGAAAATACCCACCCAAAACTATAACCACAACCATTAGCAGCAGAGTTACCTTTGAGTTTGTCTTCTTTGTTTTCTTAGATTTTGCTCTCTTCTTTTTTGTAGCCATTTTATATTTTCTCCTAAAGCATTCTGTTATTATCAAGCCATTCCAGCAAGTTTTTGATGAATTCAGCTTGAGTATCTCCTGAAAATTTACCTGGTGAAGGAAGGATTAGATCCTCTCCATAGAGTACTTTTGCCCGCTTCTCAATTTTTCCCCAAAGCCTCTCTCGTTCATCTGTTGGTACATCTTTTTCATGCTGCACCCAAACACGGATAGCACGCATCAGCCGCCGTGAAGCCTTCAGATGAGGATACATGGCTTCTTCCGCTTGATCATCACTAAGCGTTTCTGTTTCCGCTGCAATACGCGTGACGTTTTTTATTCCCCATTGCTGCAAAATATACCCAGCAGATTCGTCCAAACCACCTGCCAGAGCCTCATTATCTAAAACGCTTTCAACAGCTCGCTTGATTCGCTTGCTTAGGATATCCATATCCATTCTCCATCTCCAGAATCAGCAATCTGAACCTAGTTATTTTACCAAAAAAGGAGAACCATCTGAAATGACGGTTCTCCTTTTTATCAATTTGCCAAAAAATTCTATACAAAAAATTCTTCGAAATCTTTACCTGTTCCAAGTGGTATCCCTTTTGTTTCCCTATCAATTCGTTTTAGCATACCCGTCAGCACACTGCCACTGCCTAATTCCACAAAAGTGTCTATACCCTGCGAAATCATATATTGAATGGATTCTGTCCAGCGGACACGTGAATTGAGCTGACCGTGTACATCTGCCAGGATCTCATCTGCCGTAGATAAGGGTAATGCAGTCACGTTTCCAACGACAGGCAGGCTTGCCTCCGTTATTAATGCGTCTGATAATGCCTCGGCAAATTCCGCTTGAACAACGGCCATCAACGGAGAGTGTGCCGCGATGCTGACTGCCAGGGGCATCGCCCGCCTTGCGCCAGATTCTTTTGCCAACTCCAGAGCGCGCTCCAACGCAGGTTGTGCGCCAGAGATAACCACCTGGCCGGGGCAATTATCATTGGCAACCTCTACAACTTCATCGGTGCGGCTGGCTTCAGCGCAAACTTTCTCCAGGGTGGGGATATCCAACCCAAGGATAGCAGCCATTCCTCCGGGAGCAATCTCTCCAGCGCGTTTCATCAACTCACCACGTCGCCGGACAAGACGAAGCCCATTCTCGAATGAGAGTGCGCCGGCAGCTGTCAACGCGCTTAATTCGCCGAGAGAATGCCCGGCAACCGCAGCTGGCCTGAATTCCGGGGCGTATTCGGCAAATATTCGCAATGCCGCAATTGAGTGAACAAAGAGAGCGGGTTGGGTATTTACGGTATCGTTTAATTGATCTGCTTCATCACTCCACATCAGTTCTGAGAGAGAAAATCCCAGGATCTCGTCAGCCTCTTTAAAGGTATCCCGTGCAATCGGATATTTTTCAGCAAGGTCACGCCCCATGCCAGGTGCCTGAGAACCCTGGCCGGGAAATAGAAAAGCTGTTTGACTTGGATTAAGATTCATAAATTCTCCTATGCCCCCTTAAAACACAAACGAGCCGCGCAGGTCACGACTCAGTTTGAGATAATTCAATTTTCTATTTTTCTTTGCTTACTTCGATGACTTCGCGTCCCTTATAAAAACCACAATTTGCGCAAACGGTATGCGGCAAACGCATGGAGCCGCAGTTGCTGCAGGTGGTCAGATTACGGGGTATCAAAAAGTCATGCGCACGGCGACGATCTCGACGTCCCTTGGAAATTTTACGCTTTGGCAGTGGGGTCATGCTAAACTCTCCTTCATACAATCATCGGGCTTTGCCCAATGTCATTTCTGTTTTCTAAACAAGCGGGGGTGATTATAGCGGCGTTAACTAGTGACGTCAAGCCCAAATCGTTGTACAATCAGGGTATGGAAATCAAAATTGGAGCAGCCAAAATCAGAAAATATGCCGTCTCAAAAAGCGGGGATACACTCGAGGTTATTGAACGCCCTAATGGCGGTCTTTCTGTCGTATTGGCAGATGGGCAAACTTCAGGACAAGGAGCAAAAGCCATCTCGATGATGGTCGTTCGTAAAGTAATTGGATTGCTCGCCGAAGGCGTACGGGATGGGGCAGCAGCACGGGCGGCATCAGATCATTTATATACTGAAAAAAGGGGGAAGGTATCCTCCACGCTAAATATCGCATCCATAGATCTGAAAACAAAAACGGTAGTGCTGACCCGGAATAATCCCTCTCCCATATATGTTTGCCACGGAGATCAGCTTGATATTTTGAGTACGGAAAGCTCTCCAATCGGGATCGCGCGCCATATCCGCCCTTCGATCAGCGAGATCGCCCTGAAGCCGGGGCTGACGATCATCATTTATACGGATGGGCTAACTCATGCAGGAAAACGGATCGGCCAACCCATGGATATTGGCGCTGCCATCCAGGCGATGCTGAGTGACGAGGATCCCTCCCCTCAAGAGATTGCCGATTCTCTTTTGGCCCATGCCGTGCGTCTGGATGAAAATCGCCCAGCAGATGATATTAGCGTGGTCGTGATCCGCGTAATATCTGAAGAAAAAGATAATGTGCGTCGCATGAGCGTTAGCTTACCTTTTGGGGCCATTTAGCCCAGGACGGGCAGATGCATAGGAAGCCTAGAAGATGGCGAGCGTCATTCCAGGATACCAGTCTTTACCTCAAAGAATTCAGCGCCCCTTTGCTTCTGGTTCATGACAAACACTAAGAAAGAGTTGTTGATCGGGATCGTCGGCCCCTGCTCCTCAGGGAAATCGACTTTGGTTGCGGGGCTGAAAAAACACATGGTTCACGCCAGAAATATTGCCCAGGAGCATTCTTACGTCAAGGATATGTGGCGGCGATTAATAAATCCGGATCTGTTGATATTCTTACAGGTTTCCTACCCCATCGCCCAAATCCGTCGAAAATTAAATTGGAATCTGGCTGATTATGAAGAACAAGGGCATCGATTAAGACATGCCCGCAAATTGGCCGATTTTTATCTTGATACTGATCTACTAACCCCTAAAGAAGTTCTGGAAGCGGCACTGGACTTTATAAAGGAGAGTTCCGATGCGTAAAACCCTTGCCTACCTAATCCCCTTGACCTTTTTATTATCAGCTTGCCAGTCACCGCCCATCGCAAATCAAGATAACCCTGCGCCGGAACCGCTCAACGCCTGGACTGACTGGAATGATCGGGAAATTTTTAAGAGTGGCTTGCTTCCTTTATATCAAGAATCCCTCGATGAATTACCAGGAGCCAGCATCTACCATATCGATTATGAGATCGCAGACGATCTCGTTCACCTCACAGGAAATCAGGAGGTTCGCTATACCAACCAGGAGGATATACCTCTGGATACGATCCAGTTCCATCTATTTCCCAACCTCCTGGGCGGAGAAATGCTCATCTCTGATGTGAGTGTGGGCGGTGTATCTGTCTCAATTGAATACGCACAAAATAACAGCATCCTGAGCGCCCCCCTCCCAGCGCCTCTGCAACCTGGGGAAAATATCCTTATTCAAATCAGCTTCGTTACCACTGTGCCTACCGAGCTTGAGAGCAACTATGGCATCCTGGCATCCACGGAAGGCGTTTTGGCTTTGGCTCATGCCTACCCAATGATTTCGGTTTATGATGACGAAGGCTGGAATACAGAGTATCCCTCAGCCCAGGGTGATGTAACTTACGCGGACGTCAGCTTTTATCTTGTCCGGGTTAGCGCACCAGATGATCTCGTCATGGTAGCATCTGGAAATGAGATCCAGCGCAAATCAACGGGCGACCGCCAAATCGTCACTTTTGCTGCCGGTCCCGCGCGGGATTTCTATCTCGTAGCCAGCAGTGAATATGTTCTCGTCAGTGGAAAATTTGGAGAATACACAATCAATAGTTATGCTCCTGAAGATGCAGGCGAGGGTTCGCAACTGGCCCTGGATGTCGCAGCAGCAGCGATTGATTATTTTGGAAAAAGCTATGCCCCTTATCCCTATACAGAATTTGACATCGCTTCAACGCCCACCTATGCCCTTGGCATCGAGTACCCGGGCATGACCGCCATCAATGTAGATCTCTATGATCTATCATCCAACTTTGGGGGAACTCCAGCCAGTATTTATCTTGAATCAACCATTGCGCACGAGGTCGGGCATCAATGGTTTTACAATTTTGTTGGCAACGATCAACTTGACGATCCTTGGTTGGATGAATCATTGACCCAATATGTCACCTGGCAATATTATATTGACAGATACGGGGCAAATAGCGGCGCAGAATTTGCACAAGCTCTCGATGGGCGCTGGCAGCGGATCGAAAGCGAAAAAATTCCTGTTGGTCTGCCAGTAACTGCCTATCAGGATGGAGAATATAGCGCAATTGTTTATGGGCGTGGTGCCTTCTTTTTTGATGTGCTGGCAGACCAAATGGGCGCAGAAGCATTTGAAGCCTTTCTTGCCGACTATACACAAAGCCATCAATGGGGGATTGCTACTAGTGAGAGTCTCCAGGATATAGCCGAAGAGCATTGTAAATGTGACTTAAACGATCTCTTCACAGATTGGATATACCCATCACAATAACCTATCCATGCCCCTTCAATAGGGGTATAATCTTTCCGCCGCCAGAGCATTGGTGGTATTTTTATGAAATGGAGCAGATTCTATGGTAAGAAATCAAAGCACTCGATTGCTCGTGATCGCCCTTCTGGTTGCCTTTGCGCTCTGGATTGGGTTAAGCGAAACGATCTATATTAGTAATCCATTTAACGGAGAGGTTATCTACGATCGCAACGTCAAGCCACAGCTTGGCCTTGATTTGCGTGGTGGCTTGCAGGTTTTGCTCGAAGCCGATCTTCCCGAAGAAACGGAGATATCAGCCGAATCGATGGAAGTTGCCCGTAGCGTGATCGAAAACCGTACCAACGCGCTTGGCGTGGCCGAAAACATCGTCCAAATTGCGGGGGACCGACGCATTGTCGGAGAATTCCCTGGATTGGAAGATACCGAAGGCGTAATTGCAATCATCCAACAAACTGGTTTGCTCGAGTTTGTGGATACCGGAAACACCCGTCCTCCTGCCGGGACCATCATCGAAACTGATCATGGATTATCCACCGAATCTGTTGAAGAGGTGGAGACTGATGGTGAGGAAATTCTGCCAACCATCTACCACACGGTCATGACCGGTGCAGTGCTGGATGATGTCGGGGTATCGCAGGATCAGGTTGGACAATTCCAAATTGCCTTTGCCCTTAAAGATGAGGGCAGCGATATTTTCGCTGATTACACCGCTACACATATCGGGCAGGTTCTCGCCATTGTTTTGGATAAAGTGGTTATTTCTGCTCCAACTATTCAAAGTGAAATCTCAGGCGGAAGCGGTGTCATCACAGGCCAATTTGACTACGAGAGCGCTAATAACCTCGCTGTCCAATTACGCTATGGTTCCCTTCCGGTGCCGCTCAAAATTGTTGAAAGTCGCATCATTGGACCGACACTCGGTGAAGATTCCCTTCAGCGTAGTTTGCAGGCCGGCCTGATCGGGATCATCATCGTGGTTCTCTTTATGGGGATTTACTACCGCCTCCCTGGCATCACGGCAGATATTTCAATTATTTTCTATGCGATTATCGCCTTCGCCCTCTTCAAGTGGATCGGCGTGACTCTCACCCTCCCCGGCATTGCTGGCTTCATGCTCAGCACCGGCTCAGCTCTTGATGCGAATATCCTCGTCTTTGAACGTCTAAAAGAAGAACTTCGCCGAGGCAGATCACTAAAACAGGCCTTCGATATGGCCTGGTCGCGAGCATGGCCTTCGATCCGGGATTCAAATGCTGCTGTGCTGATCACCTCCCTGATCCTCTTCTGGTTCGGGAATGCGTTCGGAGCGAGCATTGTCAAGGGCTTTGCTATCACACTTGCCCTGGGTGTCTTGATCTCCCTATTCTCCGCCCTCTATATCACCAAAACCCTGCTGGCTGTTGTACTTGATAAGATCAAGATCAATAACTTCCAGCGCTGGTTTGGTATTTAAAAGGAGCAAATCATGAATTTACTTGGTAAACGCTACCTTTTCTTTGCTCTTTCGTTCATCATTATTGTCCCCGGCTTGATCATACTGTTCACAGGCGGGATTCCCCTTTCGATTGATTTCACTGGCGGAAGTCTCCTCGAAGTAACTTTTGAAGGCAATGTACCACAACCTGCCCAGGTTCTTGCCAGCTATAAAGAAGCCGGGATCAAAGATCCCCAGGTCCAGACCACTGAAACAGGCGGGATCATCATTCGTTCAGAGTTTCTTAATAATGAGAAACGTGATGCAGTTCTCACTGCCTTAAGCGAGGCCTTTGGCGAGACCACCGTGCAACGTTTTGACAGCGTCGGCCCCAGCATCGGAGAGCAGGTTACCTCCCGCGCTGCAATGGCCGTTGGGGTATCATCCCTTCTGGTTGTGATCTTCATCGCCTGGTCGTTCCGCGGGGTCAAAGGCGCTTATCGATATGGCATTTCTGCTATCCTCGCCATGCTCCACGATGTAGCCCTGATCTTTAGTGTGACTGCATTTGGGAGCATCTTCCTTGGTTGGGAAATTGACTCCCTTTTTCTGACTGCGTTGCTGACAGTGATCGGTTTTTCGATGCAGGACTCCATCGTTGTCTTCGACCGCATTCGTGAAAACTCCAGTTCCCTGCGTCGATTGGACTATGAAACCCTCGTCAATCACTCCATTGTCCAGACTCTGCAGCGCTCGATCAATACCCAGCTGATGACGGTTGAATTCTTACTTCTGGCATTAGCCTTCTTTGGCGGAGTCACATTGCGTGAATTCGTCGTTATTTTGCTGGTCGGTCTGATGAGCGGAACTTACTCTTCCATCTTTATCGCAGCCCCAATTCTGGTGGTCTGGGAAAACAAAGAATGGCGCAATTGGTTCGGCAGAAATAAAGCCGCAGCATAAAAAGAATGCTAAAATGGCGCATCATTGATGCGCCATTTTTTATTTAACAAGGATCAAAGATGAAACGGATATCTATACCCCTTCTTGCTCTAACCCTCTTTATAACGTCTTGTTCGTTCCCGGCGGATAACACATCGATCCCTCCGCCACTTCAACCTGCTACCGTACTCCCATCAACTCCCCCGCCCACGCTACCTCCAGCTACGCTCTCCCCAACAGAAGCGTCAACAATTCCCACGCTGCCACCGAAAGAAATTTGGTATCCTCCCCTTGGTAGTACTTTTTCGTGGCAACTCGGAAATAGCGATGAGATCAACACCAGCTTCGATGTGGATATATACGACCTCGACCTCTTCGAAACGGAAGCAAGCCTGATAGCAGGTTTGCACTCGCAAGGTAAAATGATCTTTTGCTATATCTCCGTTGGCAGTTGGGAAAATTGGCGTCCCGACGCTGCTGACTTTCCATCAGAAATAATAGGCAAAGATTATTTGGGCTGGCCTGGCGAAAAATGGCTTGATATAAGCCAGATAGACCTACTCGCCCCCATCATGGGGGCCCGCCTCGATCTCTGCGCCGCAAAGGGCTTTGATGGCATTGAGCCAGATAATATAGACCTGCACTGGGCTGATACTGGATTTTCGATTACTTACGAAGACCAACTCGCTTATAATATTTGGCTATCCGAAGAAGCACACGCGCGCGGACTGTCTATCGGGCTAAAAAACGATGATGACCAGGTGGAGGATTTGCTCGACTATTTCGATTGGGCGCTTACTGAAGATTGCTTCGATGGTGAATGGTGCGAGGAAATGCTACCCTTTATCGAAGCCGAAAAACCTGTTTTTGCCGCAGAATATACAGATTTGATCGATTACGAAGAATTTAAAGGTAAAATTTGTTCGCAGGCGGAAGAATTTGGCTTTTATGTCTTCCTGAAAAATCGCAATCTGGATGCGTTTAGAGAGGCTTGTCCATGACATTGATCGATGAAGAAGAAAAATCTCGGCTAACTGCTCCGGACGCGTTGCGCGGGTTGATTATGATCCTGATGGCCCTGGATCATGCCAATCACTTTATCGCCCAAAAACACTCCTCTGGGGAATACTGGGGCGGTTCCTTCCCGGAATACCACGATCCGTTATCCTTTCTTACACGCTTGTTTACACATCTCTCAGCTCCTGGATTTTTTTTCTTGATGGGCCTGGGGATGCATCTCTTCACACAATCCCGTCGAAAAAAAGGTTGGCATGATATAAAAATTATAGGGCATTTTCTTCTTCGGGGTGCGCTCCTGGTTGCGCTGCAACTCTTCGTCATCAACCCTGCCTGGGAGCTTTCCCCAGGTGGCTGGGCATTGGATACCTATATCGGCGTTCTCTTTGCCCTCGGCGGGACGATGATACTGGGCAGCATGCTCCTTTGGCTTAAGCCTCAATATCTCTTTGTGCTGACAGTTGCTCTTTTCTTTAGCGATGCATCTCTGCCACCAGACCCAAATCTTTGGGGAAATAACTTCTCTCTCCTGGATCGTCTGGCTTCCATCCCCGGTGGGGATCTGAGCTTATGGGTTAATTATCCGGCTCTGCCCTGGCTACCCGTTGTCACTCTCGGGATGCTCTTCGGATACTGGCTTAGCGCTGACAAGAAAAAAGCCCTGGAGAGTGCCCTGTGGATCGGTGTGTCATTTCTGGTTGCATTCCTTATTCTCCGCTCTTTGG
>NZ_CEYOSI010000133.1:0-9375 GCF_982879505.1 Candidatus Desulfolinea nitratireducens | reverse complement strand
TGCTTATTGGGAGCGGATGTTTGAGGTGATGGAGGGGATTCCGATTGACGTGGTACAGATGGCAGACGATCTGGCTGGTCAAAACCGGATGCTAATCTCACCGAAATCATACAAAGAAATTCTCAAACCCCTCCATAAAAAAATGTTTGATTACATCCATTCGAAGAGTGATGCCAAAATATTCTTTCATTCCTGTGGGGCAGTTCGACCCATTATCCCGGATTTGATCGATGCCGGGGTGGATATTCTCAATCCGGTACAGGTTAGTGCCGGTGATATGAACTCGGCTGAATTAAAAAGAGAATTTGGAAAAGAGATTGTTTTTTGGGGTGGAGGTGTAGATACGCAAAATTCCTTTGATGAACTTCATACTCCAGACGAGGTGCGGGCAGATGTCCGCCAGCGGTTGGAAGATTTGATGCCTGGTGGTGGATTCGTCTTTAATACTGTTCATAATATCCAGGGGAATGTTCCCCCAGAAAATATTATGGCAATGTGGGAAACTCTACAAGAATATGGAAAGTATTAATATCCTTTGCCCAAAAGATGAGTGGAATAATTCGAGATATATCAAATGTCAATTCAACCCAATAAATCAATTTCCAAGGCAACTATTTCTCGTCGTGACTTTTTACGCCTGGCTGGGGTCGGTGCGGTAAGTTTGCTTATTCCAGGTTGCGATACCCAGGAATCCACGGCGGAACCCACGGCTTTTCCTCAATCTAAATCTACCAGTAACATCTCTGCGCATGTGGCTGTCGGCCTGGCTGAAACCTATGATCGGGATACGATTGAAAACCTGGTACGCAATATGATCGAAGGTCTGGGCGGATTGGGCGATATTGTTAAGCCGGGGGACAGTGTCGCGATCAAGACGAATCTGACCGGAGGGGTCAAATCGGGAGCCTTGCCTGGCATTAATCCGGTGGACAGCTTTGTGACCCACCCGGAAATTGTCCGTGCCCTGACCCAAGCGGTGAAAGCGGCTGGCGCTTCCGAGATTTTCATCGTTGAAGCTGTGTATCAGTGGGATTCTTATATCCAATGGGGATACGAAGCGATTGCCGAGGATACAGGCGCAATTCTGGTGGATCTGAACGACTCCAAGCCATATCCTGACTTTCAAGAAGTGGCAGTTGGAGCCGGTAGTTTTTTCTATGAATCCTTTATCTTCAACCCAATCATTAATGATGTTGATGTGTTCATGTCAGTTTCCAAGATGAAAAACCATTATCTTGCCGGGGTTACCCATACGATGAAGAACCTGTATGGTCTGGTTCCCTATCGATATTACCGCTTGAAGAATAACGATGAGTATCGATCAGGTTTCCACGGTGTTGGAGAGGAAACCCGGAGCCGCCTCCCGCGCATCATTACAGATCTGGTCCGGGCCCGTCCGATCGACTTTGGCATGATAGATGGGATCAAAACCACACAGGGAGGAGAAGGTCCCTGGATCAACTCCCTGGCGAAAATTGAGCCAGGACTGCTCGTCGCTGGTAAGAATTGTGTAGCCACAGATGCAGTTGGTACAGCTTTAATGAACCATGATCCAATCGCAGAATATCCCCATGCCCCCTACTTTCGCTGTGATAATCATTTGAACATCGCAGCATCTCTGGGACTGGGAACCAACCGTTTGGAGGAGATAGATATTCTTGGGCCACCGATCAAAAAGGTCAAAAAGCAGTTCTCCGGGGCGTGGTGATCTGTTAGCAGTTTTTGGGAGACGAGGTCCTATTGAGCGAAGAAAATTTCTACCCCATGATAGTCAACCCACTTTTCAGACATTATGTTTGGGGAGGTCAAAGCCTGAAGAAGGTTTTTACTGAATTCGAGGATGATAAATCTCCTTTGGCAGAGGTTTGGCTCCTCGGCGCAGATAATCAAATTGCCAATGGGTTTTTGGCCGGTCGAACTCTTTCAGATGTGAGTAAGGAATTTGGAAAATCCTTGCTTGGTTCTGAACTTGCGAAGAAAAATAACAATCAATTTCCTTTGTTGATTAAAATATTGGATTGTGCCCAGCGGTTATCGTTACAGGTTCACCCAAACGACGAACAGGCCCTCGAATTGGAAGGTTCTGGTTTTCGAGGAAAAACAGAAGCATGGCATGTGCTTGAAGCGGATTCAAATGCCAGTTTGATTGCGGGTCTAAAAAATAATATATCGAAAGATGAAGTGGAGCAGCGTATTCGGCAGGGTGAAATTCTGGACATTGTCAAATCTCATTCTGTTAAAAAGAATGACACGGTATTTGTGGGTGCCGGGACGATCCATGCACTTGGACCTGGCACCTTGATTTATGAAGTCCAGCAAATGTCAGATCTTACCTACCGGGTACACGATTGGGATCGTCCGGAAACCGATGAACGCCCTTTGCATATTGAGAAATCTATCAAAGTTATTGACCCAGATATTGATGTAAAAATTCTACATTTCGATCCATCAGTTGATACCTTCACGCGACCACTGGTTAAGTGCCAGAAGTTTATTTTGGAAGCCCTGGAATCATCCGGAAGGACTGTAGATTTAGATACTCAAGGACAGGGCTTTCATATTTTGACCGTGATCGATGGCGAATTAAGATTGATCGCTGGGAAAGAATCTATTAGTTTGAAGAAGTTTCAGTCGGTTCTTATACCGGCGAATTTCGGCACTTATCAGGGATCGGGTGAGTTCAGGGCTTTAAAAGCGCAAGCATTATGAATCGCCCCGTAAAACCCACCTGCTTTAGCGGTGGGATACCCTGTACAATAAAGGCTACCTGCCCATCAATAAACTTTTCGCTGATGCGGTCATTCAAAGCCTGCAAGGCGTTACGCGCCCCGTCATCATCCTGCCGCAGGACTATCACCTATACATGATGCCCCACTACCTGCGTAAAGGCTTGGGCGACAACGTCCAGATCCAGCCTTTTGTGCACATCCCCTGGCCTGGACCGGATGCCTGGCGCATCCTGCCAAAGGAAATGCGCGACACGCTCCTGATGAGCATGTTACAGTCCAACCGGATCGGATTCCAAACCAAGCAGGATGCCTTCAACTTTGTCCAAACCTGCCGCTTTCACCTCCCTGACGCCCAATCGCGTGGACGTCGTGACGCCATCTATATCGACGACCGTGAAATTAGCTCGCTGCCTTATCCAATCTCAGTGGATGTTGAAAAGATCGAATCTCTTGCCGAAGATACGCAAACCCGCCTGCTGAAATCTGAGTTCATCAATCTCGTCGGCGACAAAAAAATGATCCTGCGCGTAGATCGCATTGAGCCAAGCAAAAATATCATACGAGGTCTCGAAACCTTCAAGGCTCTGCTCGAAAAATATCCAGAATATCACGAAAAAGTAAAACTGCTCTGCCTGCTTGTCCCATCTCGCATGGAAGTGACCGAGTATCAAGACTATCTCAAAGAGATCATGGCAGAGGCTGGCATGATCAATGCTGAATTCAGCCAGCCGCTTTGGGAACCGGTGCGCGTCATCCTCGGCGACAACTACATGCGTGCCATCGCCGCCATGCAGCTTTACGACGTACTCTTCGTCAACCCCATCGCCGACGGCATGAATCTTGTCGTCAAAGAAGGCGCACTGCTCAACCAAAAAGATGGAGTGCTGGTGCTTTCTGAATATGCGGGTGCTTATTACGAGTTGGGAGATCAGGCTCTCACCGTTTCTCCTTATGATATTTACGGCACAGTTGAGGCCCTTCATCGAGCGCTGACAATGCCCTTTGAAGAGAAACACAAGCGGTCCAATGCCCTGCGCGAGATCGTCCGTAGCGCGGATATTAAAGATTGGTTCAAGGCGCAAGTAAAGGATGCTTTGAAAAGATTGAGGGAAAATAATGGCTAATAACAATCCGCGGCTCTTTGGAGGTGTCGAAGGTGGTGGTACTAAATTCATCTGCGCAGTGGGGACGGAAGAAGGTGAGATTCTGGCGGAAACGCGCATTCCAACCACTTCGCCTGATGAGACGCTTTCTCAGGCAATCATATTTTTCAAGGAGCAGACGGGAAATTTGGGAGCTCTTTCTGCGATAGGGATTGCCTCCTTTGGCCCGCTTGACCCTCGGCCTGCTTCCGTTAAATTTGGGCATATCCTCCCAACCACCAAACCCGGGTGGACAGACGCCGACATCATTGGTCCTTTTCAAGAAGCATTTCCCGTACCAATCGGCTTTGATACCGATGTCAATGGAGCAGCCTTGGGTGAATGGCGCTGGGGGGCAGCTCAAGGATTGGATACTTTTATTTATCTGACCATCGGCACGGGGATTGGGGGCGGCGGATTAGTCAATGGAGAACTGATGCACGGTTTATTGCATCCCGAAATGGGGCATATCCCTCTTCCACAGGATAAGGTGCGAGATCCTTTTGAAAGTGTTTGTCCTTTTCACGGAGATTGTCTCGAGGGGCTGGCATCTGGTCCTGCGATAGAAAAAAGATGGGGCGAGAAAGCAGAAAACCTTTCCGCCGGGCATCCTGCCTGGGAAATGGAAGCAAGTTATATCGCAATGGCGTTGCGAAGCTTTATCTGTACCCTTTCCCCGGAACGCATCGTACTTGGAGGTGGGGTCATGCAGCAACTGCATCTGCTTCCACTCATCCGTCAAAAAACACAGGAGACTTTGAATGGATATGTTAAGTCAGCGCAAATTTTAGAGCAGATTGACGACTATATCGTTCCAGTTGCATTGGAAGGAAAAGCCGGGATTTTGGGCGCTTTTGTCATCGCAGAAAAAGCATTAATAGAAAGCAAAAATTCGTAAATTTGCAGAAGGACGGCTCAAATATGAAGGGCGACATCATTATTTTGGAAGAACACCACCGGCAAGCTGCGCGACATATTCTTCCTGAAATAATTGAAAAAATAAAAGCCAAAGCTGCGAGATATATTATTACCGTTGCGGGGGAATCGGGTAGTGGTAAATCTGAAACGGGCCAAGCCATTGCAAATGAGCTGGAAAATCATGGGATTAAATCAGTGGTGCTCGGGCAGGACGATTATTTCTTTTTTCCTCCAAAATCAAATGATGCAAGAAGACGGAAAGATCCGGAATGGCTGGGACCCCATATAGAAGTAAATCTTGGTGTTCTTGAAGAAAATTTGAAAGATGCCATCAACGGAAAAAATGAGATTCTAAAACCCCTGGTGGATTATAGAAAAAATCTTATTGAAGAAGAATATATCAGCCTGGAAGGTGTGAAAGCTCTGATTGCCGAAGGAACTTATACCTCCCTGCTTAAAAACGTTGATACCCGTATATTCATTGCCAGAACCAGATCGGACACTCTGGAACACCGCCAAAAAAGAAATCGTGGTAAAGAGGTAGGTGATTCTTTTATTGAAAAAATCCTGGAGATGGAACATAAAATTATTGCTGGTCATAAACAACTAGCTGATTTTGTGATTACGAAAGATTACGAGGTCATTAATGTGGAATAAGGATGTGATGTGGCTATAAAAAATCAAGTGCAACTCATCACTTACCCCGATTCTTTGGGTGGTGATTTAAAATCACTTCATAAAGTCCTTGAGGAGTACTTTTTAGGGATCTTCAAAGGTGGCATCCATATTCTGCCGCCCTTTCCTTCATCGGGAGACCGAGGTTTTGCTCCTCTAACATATCTGGAAATTGAACCAGGGTTTGGTGATTGGAAGGATATTCGACGTATTGGCGAAAAACACGATATCCTGCTGGATTTGATGGTCAATCATATTTCAGCAAAATCAGCCTATTTTCAGGATTTTCTCAAATATGGTCGAAAGTCAGAGTATGCTGATCTATTTATTCCAGTGGATAAGATCTGGGCGGATGGAAATCCTACCCCTGAAGAAGTTGAAAAAATATTCCTGCGAAGAATTGAGCCTTTTTCCAGTTTCATCATTGAAGAAACTGGTGTAACAGAAAAAGTATGGACCACCTTTGGTAAGGTAACCCCCTCCGAGCAAATTGATTTGGATATCAATTCGCAGGCCACTCGGCAACTGCTGGCTGATTTCCTGACCAACTTCAGCAGAAATAATGTCAGGATCGTCCGGCTGGATGCAATTGGATATGTGATTAAAAAGAGGGGAACGACCTGTTTTTTTGTAGAACCGGAGATCTATCAATTTCTGGATTGGATAGGAGAACTTGCCACCTCTTTAAATATCGAAATATTACCTGAGGTCCACGCCCATTATTTGACCCAATTTAAACTGGCAGAGCAAGGGCACTGGATATATGATTTTATTTTGCCATATAGAATTCTGGAAACACTGATTAATAAAAATAGTGTGAGATTGAAAGAATATTTGAAAAATCGCCCAGCTAAGCAATTCACCATGCTGGATTGTCACGATGGTGTGCCGGTCAAGCCAGATTTAAATGATCTTTATGAAAGCGAAGACGCCAGAAAGGTAGTAGATCTCTGTCTTGAGCGGGGTGGAAACCTGAGCCTGATTCTCTCTCCAAAGCATCGAGATGCGGATGGCTTTGACGTACATCAGATCAGAGGAACCTATTACTCATTACTGGACAGCAATGATGATGCCTATCTGGCCGCCAGAGCCATACAATTCTTTGCGCCCGGGATTCCGCAAGTTTATTATGTTGGCTTGCTGGCCGGGGAAAACGATCAAAAAGGCGCGGAGATAAGTGGTGATGGAAGGGAGATTAACCGTCAGAATTTTAGTTTGGAAGAAATTGAACAAGGGCTAAAAAAAGATGTGGTTCAAAGGCTGCTAAAGTTAATTCGGTTCAGAAATGAATATGCCGCCTTTAATGGTGAATTTAAGGTGATAAATTCAGAGCATGATGAGGTACGCCTTGAATGGAAAAAGGATAAAAAATACTGTAGATTAATAATTAATTTTCAAAATTATCAATCTATGATTGAATATATTGACGAAAACGGAGAGGAGGTCACGTATTTGGTTTAGGAATACCAGATTATGTGATGACAGAATTTGGAAAATGTATTTTTTTACAGATTTATTGAGTATAATTGAGTCACTATACTCAAACGACTGGAGGTAATATTATCATGGCAAGCGTAACATATAAGAACGTAGTCAAAGAATTTGGCGATGTGACTGCCGTCAACGATATGAATATCGAAGTTGCAGACAAGGAATTTCTCGTATTGGTCGGTCCCTCAGGTTGTGGCAAAACCACGGCCTTGCGCCTTTTGGCAGGATTAGAAGAGATTACCAGAGGTGAGATCTCGATCGAGGACAGGGTGGTCAACGATGTTGCGCCCAAAGACCGCGACATTGCGATGGTCTTTCAATCTTACGCGCTCTACCCGCATCTCTCGGTCTATGATAATCTTGCCTTTGGTTTGAAATTGCGCAAAACCCCCAAAACCGAGATCAAACGCCGGGTTGAAGAAGCCGCCTCGATCCTGGGGATCGAAGAACTATTGGATCGCAAACCACGTCAACTTTCTGGCGGGCAGCGCCAACGTGTGGCGGTTGGGCGTGCGATCGTACGTGAGCCGAAGGTTTTTCTTTTTGATGAACCACTTTCCAACCTGGATGCGAAGTTACGGGTCCAGATGCGGGCTGAGATCAGCAAGCTGCACAAGAAATTACAGACCACCTTTGTTTATGTAACCCACGATCAGGTCGAGGCGATGACGATGGCCTCCCGGATCGCAGTGATCGACAAGGGTGTTTTGCTGCAAATCGATACTCCACAAGAGCTTTACGATAAGCCAGACAACCTTTTTGTAGCTGGCTTCATCGGCTCTCCCGCGATGAATTTCTTCCCTGCCAAACTTCGCAAAGATGGAACGAAGGTCTATGTTGATGGAGATGAGTTCTCTGCCCAGATCCCTTCATCACTTGCAGGTGCATATGAAAACTATGCTGGTAAGCAAATTATCTTTGGGATTCGTCCGGAAGATATTCATAACCCGGATTTTGTTCCACCGAATACCAAGATTGAACTGGTCCCTGCCAAGGTGGATGTGACCGAATTGATGGGGAATGAGATCTTCCTGCACCTGATGACTGGTGATGTTTCTTTCGTTGCCCGAGTTGACCCACGTTCCAAATTTGGTGTTGGCGAGAATGTGCAGGTCGCATTTGATATGGACAGTTTCCAGATCTTTGATGCTGAGACTGAGTTGGCAATTCGATAGAAAATCTGTCCTGATGACAAAATTCCTGCCCGTTGTCAAATGGGCAGGAATTTTTTGTTTAGACCAAAGTGTTTTAATTCATCGGGGAAAAAGCTGGCAGGGCGATATTATCGCATAAGGGAAGCAAGTTCAACATCCAGGAGAGAATTTCGCTTATGATTTTTTAGTGCGCTGATTTAGTTTTTCGTATTGGAAAATGGTCAGTAATGCAGCAGTCCTTCAATCATCCTTATGTTCGATAAAATCATATGCAGCCGCGTCTGGCGATTGAAGTGGGCGGTTATTGTGTTGAGCCAGATAATGTTGACGGTCAAGTACCCACAAATATAGATCGCCTTCTGATTTTCCGGGGAAGTCTTTGAGGATATTCCCCTTGCGGATAATTTTTACAATAGGCAAATAAACTGTATCGTACCAGTGGATCACAGCTTCTTTTTCAGGAATATCACGCTTTAGATCCAGCCCCATGAAATAGCGATGTACTGCAATATGCTCGAGCATCCGCAAGAAGCCATCGGGAATATTAAGTTTTATATTGGCTTGTGGACGAAGTTTATCAATCTTGGTGCGTTTAATAAAATTTACTTTTTGCCCAAGGATCTGCAAATCTTCAGGACGCAGATCAGAGGTGATCGATACTTTTGTGGCGCATTCTCGAACCTCTGCATCAATATAAAGTTGACCCTGCTTGCGTGCCACCGAAACACGGTGATGTCCATCAGCTACGAAATAAACCTCGTCAACTTTATAAAGTACGATCGCTGGTAAACTGATATCTTTGTAAAAAGCACGATTTACGCGTTCCCAGCGATCCGAGATTGCATCTATTTTCGGCAGAAAAGCGCGATCAAATTCATGGTATCGATTGAGACTCCCTACGATATTTTTAATTTCAACTGTTTCTATCCCACGGTATATGGGACCGCCAATTGAAAGCTTTTCTCTCACTTCATCATAAGATAGTAATGTGGTGGGCTGCCCTGAAAGTACAGCCCAAACATTGTTGAAAAAAGCCTTTGTGCGTGCTTGTTTAAAATCAGAACGGACACGGGATGAAAGGGGATCAGACATCATTAATCTCAATTATTTTATAGGGATATATATTCATGACTTGTGTATTGTAGAGCTGAGTAGTCGATTTTTCCAAATTTTGCCTGTAGAAATGAGTATGTCCGTGAAAATGGTAGCGTGGATTCGCCCACCGGACTAATAAATTTAGGGCTTTAAGTCCCTGGTGAGATTGAC
>NZ_CEYOSI010000132.1:0-9476 GCF_982879505.1 Candidatus Desulfolinea nitratireducens | reverse complement strand
TTTGGATGGATTGCCAGCCTTGCAAGATGTGCTCCAAAAGGGCTGTGCGTGCTGATCTGGTAGCCAATGATGCCCTCAGTTGCAACAGCGACTGTTGCGACCACAGCCTGCGAATATGCTTGCTCCAACATGGGTGGCAGATTCTGCCAGAGAGGTTTAAAAGCGGCTGCATCCACCTCTGCCACCTGAGAAAGATCAGCCTCAGTCATCGAGCGGATCGTGACACCTTCGGGTAGGGACCACTCGGGCACCCTCTCTTTCGCCCAGGAAAGCATCAATATTTGCTCATCCTGAACAAAACCGCTTAGCTGGAGTAAATTTTTCATCCACCCTTTTAATGAGATGGATGCCACTTTTACATCGCCTTCTTCGGCTAATTCTTTTTTGGCGTTTTCCCATAGGATATCCCAGGCTTCGAGAGCCGGGATTCTCGCTGCATGCGCAAAAAGTCTTAACCAGATAACATCTTTTTTATCCTGCGGGCATGCCAGAACTGCCACAATACGGGAGTTTTTTTCAAGCACCCAATAAAAGGGTGAACCAAGCCAATCCGTGGGATGTCGCCAGTCCAGATGCCGATGCACATGTCGCTCAAAGAATATTAGATTTGCAATATCTTGATGATCTTTGGCGAGCGCGGGCCGGATCTGGTAACTATTTGTCATTACTGGATAATACGCATGATGAATTTCAAGAAACGTTGAAACAGATTGGGCTTTTGAGTTGCACCAAGTGAATCGAGCATGATATTTGCCGTATCTTGTAACTTTCCTTTGCGAAATTTTATGGCAGCCATAGATTTGAGAACAGTTGCTTCCAAGTCCCCTTCGCCAATTTCTCCAAATAGGGCGGCAGATTTGGCATATTTCTCAAGGGCTTTGTCTGATTGCCCAAGCGCATCCAATGCTGCGGCTTGATTTCCCAGCGCCATTGCCTGTCTAAGCAGATCTTTTGCTTCGGCGAATACCAGATCGGTGCCATGAACAGCTTCAAGCGATTCTTCTGCCCTCTCTGCTTGGAGGAGAGCAACACTGAGATTATTCTTCGCTTCAGCTGCATCGAGAAAATTTTCTTCTTCGGTATAGATCTTTACAGCATTTGAAAAGGATTGTACAGCGTTTTCAAAATCGCCTTTTCCAAAATATTTTTTCCCACTTTCTGAGAGCTTTGTGGCAGTAGTTTCCATACTTCAAAACCTTCCAATTTAAAAAGTAATATCCAGGATCCCTTCAGCAACGGAGCGTAACTTATCTGCGGAAAGATCGCTCAGATTATGCGCCAGTTCAATATAAGGGCGGTTTATTGGTTGACTGACAAACTCTCGAAGCTCCGGAGGAAGGTTGAGAAAATCTTCAATTGCTTTTTGGCGTATCATCCACTGACCGATCGGACCGTTTTTATCGATAAACCTGTCGGTTTGACTGCCAAGAATCGAGATTAATATTTCCAGTACGGGTAATGGGATTGAGCGTTCTCCCAGCTCATAGGCCTTGAGGCGACTTTTGGGAATGTCTCCTTGCTTAGCAAGGGCTTTCATTGAAATGCTGGCATTCATTCGCTCCTGGCGCAATAAAGCGCCAATCATTCGCTGACGCAAGCCCACCAGACGCGGCAAATCAAGCGGTTCTGTAGGGGGAGCATTGTCAGAGATGGCTTCTTGTCCCCAAAAATGTGAGATCGGAAGATTGAGAAAAAAAGCCAAAACTTCAAGTTCTGGTAAAGAAGGTGCTTTAGTCCCATTTTCATATGAGCGAAAAATGCCGCTAGTGACGCCAATTACTTCGGCACATTCATTAATGCTCATCCGTGAAGCTGTACGAGCATCGTGAATGAGGACGCCAAGCGTTTTTGATCGGAGGGTGATTCGAGTCTTGGTTTCCATTATTTCCTCAATAGGCATTAATAATTATTACAGGACTTACGCAAAATACCTTTTTTCTCGCTGCGTTGTAGCTTGTCTACAATACCCCAACGCAGAGCATTGGGACTAGGACTATAAAAATGCGTAAGTCCTATATTATATAAAGATGATGTGATTATAGCAGATGTACAGTTAGTGTCTTCTGCGATTAGAGGCAAGCATGGCTGTGATATTTGCGCCAAAAACTTCTGCGCCAAGTTTAAATCCGGCAGCTTCAAGGCGAGGATAAAACATCGGACGGATACCCGTTGGTTTCATTTCTCCAAGAATCTTATCATTAGCCCCAACCCCAGTTTGAGCAAATTTGAAGATATCGCTTAAGATAATGGTATCCCCTTCCATCCCAGCTACTTCAGAGATAGCAACTACTTTGCGTGATCCATCTTTTAGCCGTGTTTGTTGGACGATTAGATCAATAGCGGATGCAACCTGTTGACGGACAACCTTTATGGGAAGATCCATTCCGGACATGAGAACAAGGGTTTCGAGGCGAGAAAGAGCATCTCGAGGTGAGTTGGCGTGAACAGTTGTCAACGAGCCATCGTGCCCCGTATTCATGGCTTGAAGCATATCTAAAGCCTCACCGCCGCGGACCTCACCAATGACGATCCGATCTGGTCTCATGCGCAGCGAGTTGCGTACCAAATCGCGAATACTTACCCCGCCAAATCCTTCAGCATTAGTCGGTTTGGTTTCTAGACGAACGATATGATCTTGCTGAAGTCGTAGTTCAGCGGCATCCTCGATAGTGACAATCCGTTCAGTTTCAGGAATGAAGCTGGATAAAATGTTGAGCAGGGTGGTTTTGCCTGAGCCCGTTCCTCCTGAGATGATGATATTTAACCGGGCAAGTACACAGGCACGAAGAAATTCCGCCATATTTTTGGTAATTGAGTCGAAATCAATGAGTTGGGAAACTGATAATTTATCCTTGCCAAACTTTCGGATAGTGATCGAAGGACCATCAATAGCAACAGGTAAGACAACAGCATTAACACGGGAGCCATCCGGCAGGCGGGCGTCTACCGTAGGACTGTCTTCATCCACACGACGTCCCAGAGGAGAGATGATCCGTTCGATAATACGACGAACATGGTCATTATCTTCAAAGGTAACGGTTGTTTTTGTGAGTTTCCCTTCCCGTTCGACATAAATATTTTTAGGTCCATTGACCATTACTTCGCTTATATTGGGGTCGTCCAAAAGAGATTGGATAGGGCCAAAACCAAAAAGCTCATCAACAACTTCTTTGAAAATATGATCGCGCATATCAACTGGGAGATTAAGATTGGCGCGTTGGTAAACATCGCTGAGACGCTGCGATACATATTCTTGGCGGTTTTCCGCGGGGGCTTCACCGCTTTCAATTTCTTCTGAAATTGTATTGATAAGATAGTATTTTAGTTTGAGTAAATTAGGAGAAGAAAGTTGCGAGGTACCCGGTTCTAATCTGCTCATGACAGATTCTCTTCTTCCTTGCTATTTATATCGGGCATCACCCAAACAATCTGTTTTTTTTGGACGGCAATGAATTCAGTGTGATATAAAACTTTCCCCTCTGGGTTGAGAACATCGGCTTCGGTAAGAGCCAGAAAGTCAATATCCTGGTTAAGCTCATCTTTTAGTCGGGCATCCTTGCGGACATGAACTGTTCCATTAATGAGATGTGTCGTTGTTTGTACAAGGACAGGGGTAGGGATTTTCGTGATTATATCTGTAAAAAATTTTCCTTTATCGTCAATTTCAATTGTCATGACAACCTCTCTGTGACTATTGGTTATATACGAGCGATTAAGCTTATTGCCAAATTATTATTCGCTTTTCTCCTCAGCGATATTATTATTACCTGACTGATCATCATCTGTTGGAGGCATAAGATACCCTAAGCCAGTGCGTGTAACGATGTGAGTTGGGGCATGAGAATCCTTTTCAAGTTTTTGTCTTAAGCGGGCAATACTGACCCACAGGATTTCTTTCTCGTTGCGATATTCCGGCCCCCAAATGCTGGTGAGTAACTCTTCTGCACTCATGATCTTGCCCACGTTATGGACAAATTGTAGCAAGAGGCGGTACTCGGTTGCTGAAAGCGGGATTGGATCTTTTTCGTTATCTCGCCAGACCTCAGCGCGGGCAAAGTCGACGCGGATTTCTTCATGGGAAAAATAGCGTGTTTGGGTAATATTGGTTGTGACCTCTGCTCGCCGTAAGACAGCACGGACCCGCGCAAGTAATTCGGTGGCAGAGAAAGGCTTAGCCAGATAATCATCTGCACCTAGATCAAGACCGCGAACGCGATCTTTTTCATCCCCTTTGGCTGTAAGCATGATGATCGGAACGTTGGAATACTCCCGGATACGCTGACAGGTTTGAAATCCATCCAGTTCGGGCATCATTACATCAAGCAAAATCAAATCGAAAGGCTGCGAAGAAAATAGTTCAATGGCTTCTACACCATTCGATGCAGTGATTATCTCATATCCATCTGTCTGCAAATTTGCGTCCAACAGACGTTGGTAGCGTATTTCATCATCAACAACAAGGATGCGTTTTGACATGGCTTTATTCTCCTTCACCCAAAAATCTTATGTTATTGTGTAGGTAATTCGATAATAAATTGTGTGCCCTTTTGTTTCTTGGATTCTGCCCAAATCTTACCATGATGTACATCAATAATCCGTTTGCAAATGAATAACCCCAGGCCGGTCCCTGTTTTGCCAGGATGATCTGGAACGCGATAAAAGCGATCAAAAATATAAGGGAGATGTTCGGCTGGGATTCCATCGCCATTGTCCGCAAAAACGACCTGAATGGATGATGAATTGATCGCCTTAATAGTGATCTCGATCTTTGATTGGGGGGCGTATTTCAAAGCATTGCTGAAAAGATTTTCAAAAACTTGTGCCAAGCGCGTATTATCTCCCTGAATGATTTTGGAGGATTCGCTTCTAAATATAACTTCAAGATTTGGATAACGCGCCCTAACGCGAGTGATCATATCCCTGATCAAAGCATCAAGACGTAGTGGTTGAAAACTCATCTCTACTGTGCCGCTTTCAAGTCGTGCCGATTCGAGAATATTATCAATTAACTCGGTCAAATGATCGGTTTCCTCGTCGATGATGGTCAAAAACTCGCGACGCGTATCCTCATCCCAAAGAGTATCCTCGCGCAGCAGAGTGGTGCTGTACCCTTTAATAAAACCCAGTGGGGTGCGAAGCTCATGCGAAATGGTTGCCACAAAGTCATCCTGCAAGCGCATTTGTCTTTGTGCTGCTTCAAGTTCAGCAATGCTTTCTTGCAAGGCACGCTTCTCGAAAATATAGGCGATTACTGCTGCAGCAAGCGTGGCAAGATCAATATGTCCTGGCTTATATTCAGGGCCGCCAAAGCGGACCAGCGTAAGTACACCGATCAATTTCCCTGAAGCTATAAGTGGCAAGCCAATCAGGTAAGGTTCCTTAACTCGGTCTGTTATATTTGTAGCTGACTTTTTGGGTACTTCCAGAATGACCTCCTCTTTCTCGATCACCTGGATTGCAATATCTTCCCCCCAGCTTGCATCAGCCTCAGCTTTTTTGCCTCTTCCGATTGCCCGCGCATAGGCAATTTCGGAAGTGCCCCCGCTTTTATCTGTGATATAGATTGCAAAATTATCAAAAATAAGTGCATCCCGCAAGGTTGCGATTAAAAAATCAAGAGCAACCTTCCAATCCTCTTCCTGGACGGTATTTTGCCATAGGCTATATCCAATGGATGGGTCAGTATATTTCATTGGAATGCTGCTCTCATTCATTTATTTCGCTCGCTGCCAATAAGGGGAACTTGATGGTTGTCCCCCTACCTTCGACAGAATTTATGTCGAGCATCGATCCATGAGCCTCTACGATCTGTTGGACCAGAAGCAAGCCCAATCCCATCCCGCCATAGCGTCGTGATGCTGCGTTATCTAATTGATGAAAAGGACGGAATAATTCGTTCAAACGTCCAACAGGGATGCCTATCCCTGTGTCGCTGACTATAATGGATATCAGTTTTTCACCCTCTTGTTCTATGCGCAATTCTACGCGACCACCCGCAGGGGTAAATTTGATTCCGTTATCCAATAACTGACCCAGTACCCAGGTCAATTTCTGCTTATCCGCGTGTATGGTGGGAAGGACCTCATCTAACACCTCAACGACAGAAACTTCACGATCTTCAGCTTTGTTTGAGACTGCCTCTACAGCGAGGTGTGCAATGGGTCGAATATCTATTATTTTTCGATTCAGTGTCAGCTCTCCTCGCGAGGAAATTGAGACCATGATCAGATCTTCAACCAGACTTTCCAGTCGAATTGTGGCCTGTCGACTAATTTCTACAGCCTCTTTTTGTTCTTCGTTAATCCCTCCCAAGGATTCAGTGACCAATAGATCAAGATAGCCTTTGATCACCGTAAGTGGTGTTCTCAATTCATGAGAGATATTTGAGATGAAATTGGTCTTAAGCTCAGAGAGATCAGAGAGCTTTTCCAGGGCATTTTGAAGCTCAGCTGTTCGTTCCAGAACATGCTGCTCCAGATTGCGATTTGTATCCTGAAGCGCACTGCGTAGTTGTAAGATTTGCTCTGTTATTGCCCTGTCGAGCAAGTCTTTTGAAACGATATTTAACTCCAGAAGAGTTTGTCCGATGAGTAAAATATTTCCGCTAGTTTTTCTTTCTTGTTGATAGGCAAGTGCTTTTTTAAGATCATCATCGCTAATATGACCTTGCTTTACCAGATGTTCACCCAGCCGAGGCACCAGCATTTCAGGGATTAACATAAGGTTGGGATTTGTCATGATTTTGCCTATACCGTATCGTTTGCTTTTTGGGTGACCTCAAAAAAAGCTATTGGTAATTTGCATAAAAACAAGGAAATAAAATCAAGAAATTTATAAAAGTTTTTCAAGGAGAGCATCCAAATCTTCATCAGAGGAATAATATAAGGTAATATTACCGCCTTTTTTGGCATAACGCATAGAAACCTTGGTCTCAAATCGCGATTGAAGGCGGTTTTCGATCTCAACCACCTCTGGTGATTTGGCAATCTTTTCTTTAGCGACGGGTTTTTCGCCATTTAGTTTATTGACCAACTGCTCAGTCTGGCGAACGTTGAGCCGTAATGCGATCACTGTTTGCAAGGCTGCCTCCTGTGCCTGTGCAGCAGAAAGCCCCAGCAGGGCGCGGGCATGACCCTCACTGATCAACTTATCCACGAGAGCGGCTTTCACCGGTTCTGAAAGTTTACGCAAACGTAATATGTTTGTAACGGCCACGCGGCTTTTTCCAACCTGCCTGGCGATGGCCTCATGTGAAAGGTCAAATTCATCGGTCAGCTGATGATAAGCCTCAGCCTCTTCAAGGGGACTCAAATCGGCGCGCTGGACATTTTCGATCAATGCCCACTCCAACTGTTGCTGGTCGCTGACTTGCCGGATCACAACCGGGACGCTCGATAATTGGGCCTGGAGGGAGGCTTTCAGGCGACGTTCTCCGGCGATAAGCGAATAAGACCCATCACCGTTTGGAGTGATAATCAGCGGCTGGATGACCCCATGCTCACGGATCGAAGCAGCCAATTGCTCCAATTCCTCCTCATCAAAATAGCTGCGAGGTTGTCTTGGGTTTGGAGAAATCCTGTCAATCGAAACCTGTTGAATGCCGCTATCGGGCTTTGGTACGCTGGAGGTTTCAGTACTCGTAATGAGCGAGTCCAAGCCTTTGCCTAGTCCACTTCGTTTTGCCATATTTTCTCCAAATCCACTTTCCCTGAAAGGGAGAGAGCTTGTGTAAGGGTCAGTTCAAATCCCCTGCCAATAATTCCTTTGCGAAGGCATCATATGCCATTGCCCCAACAGATTCGGGAGCATAAGCGGAGATCGGTAAGCCATAGGAGGGCGCCTCTGCCAGGCGGATATTACGCGGAATGACGGTCTTGAATACCAGCTTGGGGAAGTGCTTATTCACTTCGGCGACCACGTCGTTGGCGAGATTTGTTCGACGGTCGAACATTGTTAGAATAACGCCACGCACGCGCAATTCCGGGTAAAGAGCCGAGCGTACTTTTTGAATCGTCTCTGTCAGTTGACCGAGTCCCTCCAGGGCGAGATATTCACATTGTACGGGAATGATGACACCATCCTGAGCTGCCATTAAGCCATTGATCGTCAGCAACCCCAGAGAGGGGGGGCAATCGATGAGAATATAATCGTATTGATCGTTTAATAAAGTCAGCGCATTTTTCAACCGGGTTTCCCGCCCGCTTTCATCGACCAGTTCGACCTCTGCCCCAGCCAATGCCGGTGAAGAAGGCAAAAGGGAGAGATTAAGGCGTTCATTTTTCAGGATCAATGAGGCGGGAGGTTGCCCACCCAATAATGCCTGGTATGAGCCGTTTTCCACACTATGTTTATCGATACCGAGGCAGGATGTTGCATTGGCTTGAGGATCAATATCCACGATCAGCACTCGCTGTCCATGTAGGGCGAGATATGCGCCAAGATTGATGGCGGTGGTTGTTTTAGCGACACCGCCTTTTTGATTTACGAGTGTATAAATACGTGCCATGAACTAATAAACCTCCATCTGGCATTGTTGAATTTCTTCTTCGGTGGGAATGCCCGCCAGCCCGCGGCGGGAAACAGAATAAGTTGCCAATCGAGTAGCGAAACGCGCTGCCTCCCAGGGGTCTCGGGTGCTGTGCAGGCGGATGAAAAAAGCCGCTGCAAAAATATCGCCGGCGCCGGTGGGGTCGACCACATCCATGCTGGGTGCAGGAAAACGGCGCAGATCATGATTCCAATAAATCCTTGCGCCCGCGCTGCCTTCTGTAAGAGCAAGAATGCGGCTGGCGAGGGAGATCTCTTCGATGATCTCCTCGTCATCCCCTATATCTTCGATGCTCAACACAGCGGCGCTGGCCTGGTTCAGGCTGGCCTCCATTTGTGCCCATTTTTTCGGTTCCACATGCCCATCTGGTCCCCAACTGCGCAACCAGCCCTGGGGTGTCAATCCGAGCAATGCGGGGGCAAAGCCTGCAGGCAGTTGTGAGTCAATCTCCTGGTCGATAGGTCCCAGGTGGATGATCGATGTACGCTGCCAGACCTCTGGCACCTGTTCGTATTGAATTTGCGCGGCGCGCCCTTTCAGCATAAGTTGACGGTATGAGGGGGCATCATCAATCTCAAAACTGGTCGTTTCTTTGGATGGGATCACGTAAACAAGAATATCTTTGAATGCTTCCAGGGAGATATGATCAGGATTGAAGCTGGTTACGACTCCCACACGCAAACCAAGGGCCCGGGCTGTGAGTGCGGCATAGGCCGCTGTCCCGCCAAGCTGCTCGCCCGCCGGGGTTAAATCCAGAGAAATATGACCGATTACAAGGTAATCTATTTTTTCAAAGGTGGAGAGATTGAGCATGGCTAGATTATACCTGAGATGGGTGGCTGTGAAACATATCAGCTTTATGAGGATTTGGATAAAATTAGGCTCTTTGAGTTATCGGGTGGGAAAGGAGCGCGTCGCACCTGACCTT
>NZ_CEYOSI010000131.1:6946-9523 GCF_982879505.1 Candidatus Desulfolinea nitratireducens | reverse complement strand
ATAATGCCATCTAACCAAATTTGCAAGTTTCAGCATACGTCGGTTGAGTAACGAGCGTAGAGAGTGTATCGAAACCAAAATACGGGCAATACGGGATTCGATACAACCTTCGGCGACCAAAAGAGTCGTCTCAGATCACTGTCAAAGGCACCCACAACGAACCAGCGTTTTGCCAGTTTTCTGAAATATTTGCACATGAGGTTATTTAATTTTTATACGTATATTAAGTTATTGTAGAAGGAGATCTTCATGCCAAGTTCTATTGATTTTGACGCACAAAGCGGTCAATCAGCCAAAATAAATTACTCGGTTCCATTGCCGGGGCAAATCACCGGGAAACGGTTCATGCAGCTAGATCTTGAATTGGAACTGACCGATTTTCATCCAAGTGTGCTGGCCCCTGGGCAAACTTATGCAAAGATGGCTGGGATTACCAAATCCAGCACAGGGGTAAGCGTTGACGCCAATATCGCAGCAAGATTTTTGCGAAAGAAATTATTAAGCATTGGACACGGATCACAAAGCGTAGAAAAAGCTTTGTCTAAATTGCCAGAGTTGTTGTCCCCGACTAGCGATGTCAAAACAGAAAGCATAGCGGGACCCGGCGGGGGTGTTGTGGATAAAAAGGACCCTGATGCCGCACCTGAGGTAGGTAAACCTGTAGAAGTAGATCCAGTTTTAGGTGACCCGTTTGATTTTGTGAAAACCTTTGCGGCTAATGCAATATTTGGTTTTGTGATTGTGCCAACCACAACAGGAGGGGGCAGCGGCAGTACAGAGGAAGTGCCGGAAGAATTAGATGACTCAGAACCTAACCCACAACTCTTTTTGGTCGAGGTTTACGGTGTCAGTTCTTTTCTGGGCGATTATGGCATGGGACGCACAGTGCGCACGTTTACGCTTCTCCCAGGAGAATCAACCACTATCCGATTGAAAACCTGGCAGTCTTCCAAGGAGAGCATCAAACAGTCCTCGAGCATTATTGATAGCCATGAGCAGTCTGCCAAAGACCGCTTTACAAACAAGGTTCAAAATGAGACAACTGATAAAAAAACCCAGGCAGATACGAGTAAATGGTCACTGGAAGCAGAAGCAAAAGCCAAATGGGGTTGGGGATCTGCCAGCGCCAAAGGTTCAATGTCAGGGGAGTATCAATCAGGGAGGGAACAGTTCGCGCGTTCTACGAGTGAAGCTGTGGGTGAGCACGCCAATGAATCCTCGTCAAAACGTGAACTCTCTGTTACTACGAGTACCGAAACTGAAACTGAAATCAGTGAAGAAACTTCGATTGAACGGGTGATTAACAATGTAAACATGCGGCGTGTGCTCAATTTTGTTTTCCGTGAATTGAATCAAACTTATACGACTAAGGTTCATCTGAAGGGGATTTATGTTGGCTTTACCAATGAACAGGTAGGTTCGTGGCGTCAAGTACCGATTTCTGGTTTACGTGGGTTGTTGGAGGAAGTTGGCTCTGATCAAATGGACAAAGATGAAGTTGCCAAACGCATCTTAAAACTTGCCGGGACTGTTTTTAACGCAAATGATATACCCGTTCGGGTAGTAGAAACTATTAATTATGATCCTATTGATGACACTATTGCGATTAGCCCTGTCGTTTTCGATGCTGAAGGGCAATTTTCACCTCCGACAGACACGCAGTATTATCGATTTAAGCAGGGGGCCTTGGCGCAGGATAATGATACAAACCCGGTTGAAGGGGTCCTGCTTTCCGAACAAACGATTGTCATGCGGACGGATAGTGTGATTGTCGAGGCCTTGTTGGGTCAGGCAGACGCTTTGGATAATTATTCTATGGAAATTCAGGAGGCTGCGGCTCGCAAAGAAACGCTTGAGAATGAACGGAATGAACTTCTTTTATCTACGATTAGTGCAATTGCCAATCCCAAAGCGCGTGCCAGGGCAGCCGCGGCCCTTTTTAATACGCCTGCAACAAGCGAGGATGCCTAATGGCAGATATTCCAGCTGAACTCCATCCGGTTCTAGCGAATGCTTCGGTTGTATCCAATGCGGGGGCTGTTACTAGCAATACGCCGGTTGAAAACCGCCAAGAAATACTTGGGACAAATTCACCAGCCGCAACGGCAGCGCGCGTAGCCCAGGCAAATCCCCCATCGGGCAACAAAATGCCTTCAGATCAACAAATCCTGGAGCTTCAGTTCCCGGGAGAGATGAACAACGTTGACATCCTAAAAATTAAAGATGTCCCCAGCGAGTTGGTTGGGCCCGAAGATTATCAGGCGTGGACAAATTCCGATTCTCAGATATTCATAAAAGAAAAACCGGAACTAGATGAGTTCATGCGCATATTTGTTCTATACCATGAGGGAATTCACATCCGCCAATTTAACCAGAATGGGCCACCAAAACTATTTCAAAATATGATCAAATACGAAGTACAGGCATACGGAAAATCAACCGGGTGGCTAGACACGAAACAGGCACAAAGATTAGGTAGCGCAAGAAAAGATTTTCGAAAAACCGTGCAGCTCGCACGACAGGCAGCAGCAAATGTGTTCAGGATTGCGGATGCAGCGCTTGAACAGCACATTATGG
>NZ_CEYOSI010000131.1:0-6936 GCF_982879505.1 Candidatus Desulfolinea nitratireducens | reverse complement strand
TTCACAGAGGCCGAAATTGACGAAATATACCTGGAAACCATGATCGAAAATAGTATGTTGCCAGATAAATACGTCAATCTTGAAGAATTCAAGCGCTATCAGATTGGTGATTTATACAAACAAACAGGCAAAACTTTCTTTTCGGAATAGAGTCGCAAGCAGGTAAATTCGGCGCGATGGAGCCAGAATTCAGCGAGTACTACCAGACTTCAGATTTGGACGCTGGACCATTGATGAAGAATATCAAATCATCCATCCCGATACGCCGGACCTGCACTCCTATGTGCAGAAATTACTCAAGCAAGGAAATTTGATCTTCCCCGAAGATGAATTGAAGCCCGAGTTCATGCAAAGCCAGATCGAGGTTGGCAGCCAGGTTTCCGGGTCAAGATCAGGATAAAAAGATTTTATAAAAAACCGCCTGAAATAATTATTTCAGGCGGTTTTCGATTTATCGGTACTCTCGTACTTGGCAGAAAAATATTGTCTCAATATTTACTCGTACGCCAACGTATCTCGTACCGTCAGACGGGAGGCCCGTCTGGCAGGCAGGGCGCTCGCCAGGGCCGCCAAACCGAGTGTGATCGCGAGCCAGATCATGATTCCCTGCATGCCGAAAGTGAAGGCCAGGGGAGATTTGAAGATCGCTACGCCAACACCATAGGTCAGGGCGGAGGTGATCGGGACGGAGAAAAGAATGCTCGCGCCCCAGCTCAGCAGCCCAATAAATAATCCCTCCACGAGAACGATCATCTGAATATCCCAGTTGGAGGCACCGATGGCGCGCATCACACCGATCTCACGTGTCCGCTCGAGGGTATTGATGCTCATCGTACCCATCAGCCCCAAACCGCCGACGATCGCCGTCAGGATCGCCATCACCAGCATAAAATAGACCAAAACATCTGTCTGGCTGGTTTGGGCAACGCGCCACTCTGCGGCCAATTGCATATCACTGACCTGGATCTTTTCGTCGTCAAAGAGGGTCTGTAACGCTGAACCAATTGCCGCAACAGTTGCTTCATCGCGCTCATCGGTGATGATCCGCAAGGAATAGACATCTCCGGGAGCGTTCACCAGGCGGCTGAGATATTCATAATTGGCATAAACCAGCGGAGGGATGACATTGCCGGGGATATTATAGATGCCCACGATCTGCCATTCTGATTCCTGATTCTGGATCCGCATCGTCACCCAATCCCCAACTTTCAGATCAGGTCTCACGCTCAAAAGATGATTTCCAATCACGATCGCATTTTCATCGCCGGGCATCAGCCAGCGTCCCTCTGTCAGGATCGGCTCAATCAGGGTCGATTCCGCTGGTGGGGCAATGAAAGCAAGCTCATTAGCGGTCGTCTCGTCTGCAGAAACGATCTCCCCACCCATCGACATCCATCCTTCCACACTCTTTACACCGGGGACAGACTCCGCCAGCGCCGCAACCTTATCATAGCGATAGGCACGATTAAAGGAGATATTGATATCCGCAAGGAAATATTTTTCGACGTCCTGCATGGTCTTATCAAAGGTACCGAAGAGATTCATCACAGCGACGAAGATTGCGCCGCCCAGGATCAACGTGGACAGGGTCAATGCCAAACGTGTCTTCCGACGGAAAGCATTCCGGATCGATATCCGCACCGGGCGTGGGAGGACTCTCGAGTTTTTTGTCTGCTTTATGGATTGCTTTACGCCGCTGTTCCCCAGCCCATAATCGCTGAATGCTTCCCGAACCGTAATCCGGACCGTATTCCACATTGGGAGCAGCGCCGCAAGGGCGGGGATCACAAAAGCCACAACTGCCTGCTGGATAGCACTTTGCGGAAAGATGGTAAAAGCACCCGTATTAAAATTAAGCCAGGAGGCCATCCCATCCAGGACCATGGCTCCCAGGTAAGAGGCCAATGGCACCGAAATCGCAAAAGCGACTGCGCCAAAAGCAAGGATCAAAGTCATATACATCGCCATGATCTGGCGCGTCTCGCCGCCAATGGCCTTCATGATCCCGATCTGTTTGACATGCTGAGACATTAAGGCCACAATCGTATTGACCACAAGAAATGCGGACAGGAAAACCGTCAGCCAGCCCAGCACACCCAGGACTACGATCACGCCCTGGGTTACATCCCAGGCAAAGTGATGGCCGGGATTGAAGATCTGAATAAAATAGATCGTCGCACCGCCTTTTTCAAGGCGATCAGCAACGGCCTGGGCCACATCGGATACATGGCCCTGATCCGTAGCATTTTCTGCTACGCTGATATTCAACTTGGAATAATAATCTGCAGAGCCGCCCAGCCATTCCAGTGTTTCGGGATTAACGTAAGCTGAAACTGATCCCATCATTGCAAAGGGGATACTGACCACATCATGGATATAGCCAGCCAGACGCAATTGACGGATCTTCCCATTGCTGAGTTCAATATTGATCAAATCGCCAGCCTCATATCCCAAACTTTTCGCCGTTCGATCCAGCAAGATCTCTTTATCATGTAGGGTTGGCAAAACTGTGTCGCTGGGATTGTCGGGGGTAAGTAGATTGACGCGAATATCTTCAAGTGATTTGATACCATCAAAATTGATGACAGTTTTTCCACCATCATCCTGCAAAATTTGCGCAGAGACATCGCTGCGCCCTTCCAGCTCCCCAACGCCATCGATCTGTTGAACAACGGCCACCAGATCATCGTCAATCGGCGAGACGTATAAGGTTGCCTCGGATGGATTTGCAGAAAGAAAATCTGCATCCATATCCCGATTCATCAGCAGGCCAATATTATTATTCAGACCGACCGCAAAAGTCCCGGCGATGATGGTTAATACCATTAAAAAGGTGCGCGTTTTATTTCCCCAAAAATCTGCCCAAACTTTTTTCCAGCGGCTGCTCATGCTGCCACTCCCTGATGATTTCCATTCATATAACTGGAAACCTCACCATCCGAGATCAGCGCTGTTCGCGTTGCGCGTTTAGACAATCCATTATCATGGGTCACAATGATGATCGTCTTGCCCCGTGCAACCAATTCGTTGAAGAGGCTGAAAACACGTTCAGCTGTTTTTGAGTCGAGGTTACCAGTCGGCTCATCAGCAATGATCACAGGGGGATCATTAGCGAGTGCCCGTGCAATCGCCACACGCTGCTGTTGACCGCCAGAGAGGCCTGAGGGGAGCTTAAAGGCGTGATCCGCCAACTCCATTTGATCCAGTAAATCCAGTGCGCGGTCTTTCCGCTCGTTCTTGGGAAATGTATTGCAAAAATCCATCGGGAGCATGATATTCTCGACCACCGAAAGCATCGGCAGCAATTGAAAGAACTGGAATACGATCCCCAGATTTTTGCCACGCCAACGCGCCATCTTATTTTCGCTCAACTCATGAACAGGGGTCTCATTCACCCAAACTTCACCATGGGTGGGTCGATCAATGCCAGTGACCATATTCAATAAGGTGGTCTTTCCGCTACCAGATTTGCCGATCACACTTACAAATTCACCTGATTTGATCTGCAAATCTACATTTTTTAGGGCGGGGAAATCGCCAACAGCCGTTTTGTAGAGTTTGTCGACGCCGTATAACGATATTAGCGCATGTTCATTCTCTGCCAAGTGGCTTTCATTCTTTTTTTCGTTTTTGGTAAAGGGTAAAGTTAACATAAGAAACTCACTTATTTGATATTCAACCAGTTCCTGAGCGGAGCGGAGCGCAGTCGCCTGTACCCGATAGGGTGAAGGACGAGATTTGCCTAAACCGCTCTTCGACTATGCATCTCACTTTCGTTCGATGCTCCGCTCAGAGACTGTAGATTACTCAGCAAACTTGACAACAGCCGTCATACCCCATCGTATTGCAGACGGAGCATCGCTGAGAGCGATGGTGACTTCATAAACCACATCTCCCTGGCTTTCGGTAAAAGTCTGTCCAATGGATTGGACTGTGCCAGTCATCGGGCTATCAGGCAAGGCATCCAAAGTGACGGTGACGGTCTGCCCTTCAGCAATATTGACCACATCCAACTCAGTCAGATCGGTGGTCTTGACCACCCAGTCTGAGAAATCTGCGATGGAAGCAACCGTTTGCCCACTTCCGATGGATTCGCCCGCTTTGACATTCAGGTCTGCTACCGTACCCGAGATTGGGGAACGGAGTTCAGCATTGGATAAAGCAGACTCTGCGGCAGATAGATTTTTCTGCGCCACAATATCTTCTCCAGCCAGGAGATTGGCATGATCGGCCTGCGCCTGCGCCAGACGGATTTTCGCCGCTTCCAAGTCCGCTTCCCGATTCATCCAGGTCAGGGATTGGTTGTAGTCTGCCCAGGCATCGTCCAGGGCCTCTTCCAAAACCTTGGCATATCCTCTGAGATTATCGAATCCCAGATAAGGCTCAAATTCATCACGCGCTTTGTTGACTTTTACCAACATCGCTTCAGCGGCCTCAGCAGGAGTCATCCCATCAAATTTGGATGGGAGGGAATAATTATCCAGGCGTTGTTGGGCTACGCGCAGAGCCTGATAGGCTTCCGCGACTTCGGTCAAAATATCGGCTTCAGCACGATCGACTGCATCCTGCGCCTGTTCCACATCCATCTCAAGGAGATCGGTGTTTTCCAGACGAGCGAGAATCTCACCTTCTGATACCTGCGCTCCTTCAACTACAAAAACTTCGTCAACAATACCACTTGCTGAGAAGGCAATATCTGCAAATCGGGATGGTTCAAGACGCCCTTCGGCAATAATGAAGTTATCTGCCATCACAGTTGGGATGGGTGTCTCCTCGGCAACGGGGGCATCCGTACCACAAGCACTGAGCACTGCGGTCAAAAGTACAAAAATCGAAAATATGGTCAAGCGTTTCATCTTAAGTTCTCCTCTAGAATGATATTTCCAAAAATTTTCTATCTAAATCTACGGGGATTATTCCCTAAAGTTTCAATTTGTAAATCTACTCAGGCAGTATAGGGTGCTGAAGGTCATAAATCATAGTGCTGGAGGTCATAGTCAAGGTCATATCTTTTTAACAAATAGAAAGCGCAAAATATTCGGTTTTTAGTTTTGACAACGAGAAAAAGCACCAGGAACAATCCATTTTCAGGGCATTAAAAAAAGATAAAAAGGTGCTTCAATTGCCTCGTTCGCAGAAGGATTCCGCATCAAAAGTGGTAAACTAAACAGAAATTCCCACAGCACCCCAAAGGAGCTCGAGATGTATGGTATTCCCCTCACCCTCGGAATTGAAGAAGAGTATCAAATTATTCATCCTGAAACGCGAGACTTGCATTCCTATGTGCAAAAACTTCTCGAGGAAGGAAAGCTGATCTTTCCAGAGGAGGAGTTGAAGCCCGAGTTTATGCAAAGCCAGATCGAGGTTGGGAGCCAGGTATGTCGAAATGTGAGGGAAATCCGAGAAGAAGTCATTCGCCTTCGTCGAATGGTGAGGCTGCTGGCCGAAAAGAATGGGATGAAAATCGCTGCTGCAAGCACGCATCCCTTTGCATCCTGGCTAGTACAGGACGTGAACGCCGGAGAACGGTATCGCGAAGTGCTTGATCGAATGAAAGGCGTTGCCGAACGTTTACTAATATTCGGAATGCATATTCATATTGGCTTTGGGGATGGCACTGTCAATAAGGATCGTATGATCGAGATCATGAACCAGTTGCGATATTTTTTGCCCCATATCCTGGCACTGACAACAAGCTCACCTTTTTGGCAGGGGAGAAATACGGGATTAAAATCATATCGGAGTGTGGTTTTTGAGATGCTGCCGCGCACAGGCATTCCGCCACATTTTGAATCCTTTTCCGAATATGAAAGTCTGGTTGATACCCTTGGAAAAGTTGGCTCAGCCAAAGATTTTAAAGGAAAGGCAGATGCCACAAAGATCTGGTGGGATGTGCGACCACACCCCAAATTTGGTACCCTGGAAGTACGAGTTTCAGATGTTTGCACAAGTATTGATGATGCAGTTGCCATCACGGCACTAATACAGGCCTTAGTCGCAAAACTCTTGCTCCTGCGGAAAAATAATATGAGCTGGCGACGCTACAGACAACACCATATCAATGAGAATAAATGGCGCGCGATGCGCTACGGGATCCATGGCAAATTAATTGATTTTGGAATCAAAGAGGAAGTCCCGATGAATTTCCTCGCGTTGGAAATGCTTGATTTTGTAGACGAGGTGGTTGACGATCTGGACAGTCGCAAAGAGATTGAACATATCAAGACCATCCTTGAAAGAGGCACGAGCGCCGATCGACAAATCCAGGTGTATGAAAAAGCGATCTCCGAGGGAGCCAGTGAGGCAGAAGCGTTGATAAAAGTTGTAGATTTCCTGACTACAGAAACCATGCGTGGCGTATGAGCAAAAGGATGCAGCCTGAGAACCCCCATATTGTGATGACGTGGTCAGATGTTGATCGCCTGATCAATTATCTGATCCCTAAATTTGACCGTGAATTTACAGCGATGGTCATGGTAACTCGCGGCGGTATCATCCCGGGCGGGATGCTGGCCGAGGCGATGAATATCACCCATGTGCTGACAGCAGCGGTGGATTTCCCCGCCCAATTTGAAGCCGAACAAAACAAGCTGATGGCCTGGCCTGATTTCATCCAATTCCCCACAGATGAACAGTTACGCGGACGTGCAATTTTAATCATGGACGATGTCTGGGGTTCGGGACGTACGATCACCGCCGTAAAAAATCGCGTTTCCGCAGCAGGCGGCTCTCCCGAGACCTGTGTATTACACTTCAATCCCTATCGTAATCTTTTTGGTAAAGCTCGCCCGGATTATTATGCTGACGTAACCGAGGCTTATGTTCTCTATCCATGGGAAATCGACCGCGGTGAGGACAAGATTCTACTGAATACGTAGATATCCATCAATTGCATGCTCCAGGGGCATGAGAAATAAACCCCAAATATGAAACAAC